>MHDW01000089.1:0-2458 GCA_001803645.1 Nitrospirae bacterium GWC2_42_7
CGCTGAAATGATAAGACTGCTCAATATTTTAACAGATAAATATTCCAAAGAGGAATGTATATATTTTTCATGGGATGCTGCATCATGGCATGCGTCAAAAGAATTGTACAAAAGAGTTGATGAGATAAACAGTAAAAATTATAGAGAAAAAACAATATCACCAATTGTGAAACTTGCCCCTCTCCCTGCTTGCGCCCAATTTCTTAATGTCATAGAATCCGTATTCAGCGGCATGGCAAGAGCAATTATACACAACAGTGATTATAAATCTGATGATGCCTGCAAGTCAGCTATAGATCGTTATTTTGCCGAAAGGAACGAACACTTTCAAGAGCATCCTCAGCGGGCCGGCAATAAAATATGGGGTAAAGAAAGAGCGGAGGCGATGTTCAAGGATAGCAATAATTGTAAAGACCCTAAATACAGGTAAAATGGTATAATTTAGATAGAAAGGAAATCTGATGCCGACAATCTCAATGTTTTTCGGAATAATCATTTATATGTATTTTTACGACAACAAGAAGCACAACCTGCCACATTTCCACGCATCCTATGGAGAAGCTGATGCCGTTTTTTCAATCGCAGATGGTGAGGTTATCGAAGGGAGTATGCCCAAAAACAAGCAAAGGCTGGTTCAGGCGTGGATTGAGATTCATCGGGAAGACCTTATGACAGATTGGCGACTTGCGGTAAGCGGGCAAAATCCTATGCCCATAAGACCATTGGAGTGATAATGAAAAAGGTGATAAGCGTAAAACCAATTGAAGGGAAAAAAGTCGAGATTGTTTTTTCTGACGGGGTATGCGGTGTCTTTGATATAACTCCCTATATCAGAAGTGATTTTTTCAAGCGACTAGAAGACGAGACATATTTCAAGCAAGTGGGCTTGTTCTTTAATGGTATCGGCTGGCCGGAGGGGCAAGACCTTGGGCCGGATACGATAGAGGCTGACCTGCAAATAACATCGCTCTGCCGCTGATCCTCCGCTCTGAAAAATAGGGAAAGCGACCATTAAGCCTGGCCGTCAAATGAGCGCGACTTTCCAACCAGTCCGTCAACCCGTTAAACGGGTTACGTCCGCGTTAAACAAAAAATAACCCTGAATAGATGATTTGTATTTTGACAGTTATTTGAGGAGAACATTAAATGAAGAAGAAATTTGAAAAAGTTTATCAATTCAAAATTACACTGAAAGGGATTAAACCTCTAATTTGGCGACGGATACATGTCCCTGAGAACTATTCATTTTGGGATTTGCATGTAGCTATTCAGGATTCTATGGGATGGACAGACACGCATCTGCACCATTTTGAAATAATGAACCCTTCAACAGGCAGGAGAGAAGAAATAGGGATTCCAGCTGAGGACTACATTGACTCTGCTATTTTTGCAGGTTGGAAGCGTAAAATAGCCAAGTACTTTTCGAGCGGCAATGCTAAGGCGGACTATATCTATGATTATGGTGATGATTGGCATCATACGGTGAAGCTTGAGAATATATCTTCGCGCGAAAAAGGGATTGAATATCCGATTTGCTTTGACGGTGCAAGAGCATGTCCACCGGAAGATTGCGGAGGTACAGGCGGGTACGAGAACTTCTTAGAGGCAATCATGGAGCCTAATCACGAGCAACACGAAAAAATGCTTGACTGGGCTGGATGGGATTTTGAACCGGAGTATTTTGACGCAGGGGATGTTGTATTTGACAATCCGATTAAGCGGTTGGAATATGTGCTTAGTGAATAGATAAAAGGAAGTTTAAAAGCAGAAGGAAAAATTAAGACACAGGAAACTGTTTCACCTGAAAAAGTGAAGAAGCCAAAAGGCAAAACTCAGAAGTTAAACCGTAAAAAAGTAGAAATATGTCAAAGGTAAGTTTATTTGATATAATAAGCCAATACAAAGATAAAAAAGGCAAGAAAAACATAGGAGGCCAAAATGCCAAGAACAAGTACCTTGGGTAAGATAGAAAAAGAGGTCGAGAAGCTCTCACCTCAAGAACAGTTAAAGTTAGTTGAAAAGCTTGCTCATCAGCTTCGAAAGACAGGTATTACGATGAAAAAGCAACTCGATTGGTCTGGTCTTTATGGTCTCGGCAAAGGGCTATGGAAAGAAGATGCTCAGGAGTATGTCAATCGGCTGAGAGAGGACAGGGCGTGACCCTTTCTGAATATCTTGCCCTTATTAATACCATTTTTATTGATACAGCTCCTGTTATTTATTTTATTGAAGCCCACCCGCAGTTTGGTCCTCTTGCGAAAGAAGCAGTAATAATATTTTAATCTGGCAATCTGGCTGCTTTTTCCTCGGTCATTACCATTACAGAGGTTTTACCAAAACCTATAGAAAGCGGCGATGAAAAGCTCGCCGCTAAATTTGCTGAATTCCTCAAACACGGCAAGAATCTGACCATGATAGAAATATCCGAGAAAATTGCCGAGTCAGCAGGTAAGTTGAG
>MHDW01000089.1:2496-7037 GCA_001803645.1 Nitrospirae bacterium GWC2_42_7
GCAGATGCCTTTCTCACTAACGATAAGAAATTAAAGCAGATAAAAGAGATAAAGGTGCTAGTCTTAAAAGATTACTTGTAAGTCTTTCGAACTGTGTTTTCCCCTATCTGCATTAGGTTTGTTGCGTTTGTCTGCTCCTTTTTGCCTTTTCTGAAGCTACCATGATGAGTGATAAGGCAGCAGGTGTCATGCCCTGTATCCTTCCGGCCTGGCCGAGGTTTAAAGGTCTTACTTCTTCAAGCTTGCAAAGCAGTTCCCTTGAAAGTCCTGGAATATTTTTATAATCGATTTCTTCAGGGACTGCTTTTTCTTCCATCTTTGAGAGTTTTTCCGCTGACTCCATCTGTCTGATTATATAGCCTTCATATTTCACCTGTATCTCTACCTGTTTTTCTTCATCCTCATTAAGGTCTTCATCAGAAGGCGCATACTCCTTAATGATTTTATAAGAGACTTCCGGCCTCTTGAGAAGCTGTTCCAGTGTTATGTCTTCATCTATCATAGAGGTCCCGAGGTCTTTCAATGTTTCATTTATTTTTGAAGGTTTTATCCTTGTTTTTTTGATCCTTCCCAATTCTTTTTCTATCTTTATTTTCTTGTCTATGAACTTGTTATAAACATCATCCGACAGTAGCCCTAAAGCATGCCCCTTTTCCATAAGACGCATATCAGCATTGTCATGCCTGAGGAGAAGCCTGTATTCAGCCCTTGAGGTGAACATCCTGTATGGTTCGCTTGTGCCTTTTGTAACAAGGTCATCTATCAAAACACCGGTATAAGCCTCATGCCTTCCGAGAATTAATGGTTCTTTGCCTGTTAATTTCAGGCCTGCATTTATTCCTGCCATCAAACCCTGCGCAGCAGCCTCTTCATAACCCGAAGTCCCGTTTATCTGTCCTGCAAGGAAAAGGCCTTCTATGGATTTTGTCTCCAGAGAATGTTTTAACTGTGTTGGAAAGACAAAATCATATTCAATGGCATAGGCAGGCCTCATTATCTCAACAGATTCAAGTCCTGGTATTGTTCTGACGAACTGTACCTGTACATCTAACGGAAGGCTTGTTGAGATGCCGTTTGCATAATATTCAGTTGTCTCAAGTCCCTCAGGCTCCAGGAAAACCTGATGTCTCTCTCTTTCAGCAAAACGCACTACCTTGTCCTCAATTGAAGGGCAGTATCTCGGCCCTATGCCAGTTATCTTGCCGCTGTACATTGCGGAAAGGCCGATGTTGTCTTTAATGATCCTGTGGGTTTCCGGGTTGGTGTAAGTTATATAACATGGAAGCTGAGGGTTCTCAATTTTCATTGTGCTGTGTGAGAACGGGATAGGCGGGTCATCTCCATACTGGGCTTCTGTTTTTGAAAAATCTATTGTCTTAGCATCCAGCCTTGGCGGAGTGCCTGTTTTTAAACGTCCGAGCTTTAACCCGATCTTGCTCAGGGAATCAGAAAGTCCTACTGACGGAAATTCTCCGGCCCTTCCTGAGGCAAAGCTTTCGTGTCCTATATGCATCAACCCTTTTAAAAAAGTGCCGGTTGTAATAATTATGCATTTTGCTTCATAAAATATTCCGAGAGATGCTTTAAGGCCTTTTACTTTTCCATCTTCTACTATGATATCTTCAATCATCGCCTGCTTTATATCGAGGTTTTTTTGTTCCTCAAGCACCTGCCTCATCTTTTGCCTGTATATGACCCTGTCAGCCTGCGCCCTTAAAGACCAGACAGCAGGGCCTTTTGATTTGTTCAGCATGCGGAATTGTATCCCTGCCTTGTCAGTGACCTTTGCCATCTCGCCGCCGAGCGCATCTATCTCACGCACAAGATGGCCCTTTGCAAGGCCTCCGATTGCAGGATTGCATGACATCTGCCCGATTGTATCGAGGTTCATAGTGAAAATGCAGGTGGAGAGCCCCATGCGTGCAGAAGCGAGTGCAGCCTCGCACCCGGCGTGGCCGGCACCGACAACTATAACATCATAAGATTTTGAGATATTCATAGAATATATATTATAAGACAAATGGGGTTTCTTAAGACATCGAAAGGATGATTGTTACTAAGGAGTTTATAAAATTGGCCCCCTCACCCTCGCCCTCTCCCTCCAGGGGAGAGGGTTATAATAATTCCCAGCTTTGAAAGAAGGGAAACGTTTTTTTGAAGTCCTCGCACCTTGTGGGAGCCTGTTATAATAATTCCCCTCCCTTGAGGGGAGGGGATGAAGGGGAGGGTGATGTATGTTGTTTTACTAAAGACCGTTTTTTGTAATTTGAAATTGCAAAACATCAACACTATCTGATAAATTGAGATAACTTTCTAAACTTTATAAAGGACTTGAATTGTATCAGAAAATAAAAAGAATGCTGATTACATTATCTATAGGGCTGATTTTAGGCTATTTGGTTATTGTTGTCTTTGCCTATGTAAGGCAGGGCAAGATGCTCTATTTCCCTATGAAGGAGATCAATGAAACACCAAAAAATATCGGGCTTGATTTTGAGGAGATCACTTTAAAGACAAAAGACGGTATTAATATATCGGCATGGTATATTCCAGCAGAGAATGAAAGAGGAGTTCTGCTTTTCTGCCACGGCAATGCTGGGAATATATCTCACAGGCTTGATTCCATCCGCATATTCCATGACTTAGGTTTAAGTGTTTTGATATTTGATTATAGGGGTTATGGCAAGAGCGAAGGCTCTCCAACAGAAAAAGGCACATATGTTGATGCAGAGACAGCATGGGATCATCTTGTAAATGTAAAGAACGTCAAACCTGAGAAGATAATAATATTCGGACGTTCTCTGGGGAGCGCAGTTGCAGCAGAAACAGCTCTGAAGCATAAAGCCGGAGCGCTTATTATTGAATCCGGCTTCACATCTGTGCCTGCCCTTGGTTCAAGGTTCTTTCCGTATCTTCCTGTCAGGCTGATATCGCGATATCATTATTCGACAATTGAAAAAGTTGGTAAGATTGATATTCCGAAACTTTTTGTGCATAGTCCTGCTGATGAGATAATACCCTTTGATCATGGTCTTGCTCTCTACAAAAAAGCAAAAGAGCCCAAAGAATTTCTCGGGATAACAGGCGGGCATAATGAAGGGTTCTTAATATCCGGAGAAAGGTATACAGATGGCTTGGACGCATTTATTACAAAACATTTCTGATAAATTGTGGATACATAAATATTAGGGAGGGAAATAATGGAAAATTCTGTTTTAAATTTTAATGGAACCGAGATCAAATGCAGTTTCTTGAAAGATAATAATGGTAATTGGCTGCATTTTTTCTATACTGTTGTCCCGGAAAAACCTGAGCAGATTGCGGATCAGATAAAGACCATAGAACAGGCTGAAGTTAAACTCCTTGAGAAATTTAAAATTGAAAATAAATATGCAGTAGTAAAAAGGTTCTTTTCCGGTGATCTTATCAATCATCATGATGAGATTATGAATTTCAAGAAGAGACAGAATACAGACTTTTTTATGTCCTTAACCGAACAACCACCCATCCCAAGTGTTAAAGTTGTTCTTCTGGGTATGTGTTTAAATAATGTTACTAAAAAACATAGGGATGGGAAGATATTTTATTTTGATACAACATCAGGTCTCAGACATATCTTTGCAGAACACCTATTAGATCCTGATTCAGATGAACATTCAAATTCAGCAGAACAGACCAGAAAAATATTCAGGGAATTGGAGGAAAAATTATCAGTTTTGAATGCATCAATTGAAAATAACGTTTTAAGAACATGGCTTTATGCTCCTCATGTTGATGCAGATTACCCCGGAATAGTAAAAGCAAGAAAAGAACTTTTTGACTCAATAAATCTGACAAAAGATACCCATTATATTGCCAGTACCGGTATTCAGGGTGGAACAGGCAATCGCTTTGCACGAGTATTTATGGATGCATATGCGGTAATAGGAATAGATAAAGAGAAAATTAGGTATATTAATGACCCTGAATATTTGAGCCCAACTGAAATTTACGGTGTTACTTTTGAAAGAGCAACTGCTATTGAAATGGGGGATGTAAATTATCTTTTTATTTCAGGGACAGCAAGCATTGATAAAGTGGGTGAGGTTGTTCATCCGGGTGATATTGTAAAGCAAACGGAACGCACTTTGGTGAATATTTCAGCACTTCTTCGAGCTGCGAAATTTAGCGAGAAAGATCTTTCAAGCTTTATTGTTTATCTGAGGGATCCGGCGGATTATAGTTTTGTGAAACCTAAAATTGACGAATACTGTGAAAACCTTCCGGCAATATATGTTAAAGCTCCTGTGTGCAGGCCTGGATGGCTTATTGAAATTGAAGCGACAGCAGAAAAGATGGCAAGTAGAGATACTTAACTGATAATGAAAATCATTAAAGCAAGAATATTTGTTTTAAAAATACCATTTAAATTTTCTTTTGGTCATTTTTTAAAAAAACGAACATATTCAGATTCAATTATAGTTGAAATAACAGCCGATAACAGGGTGCAAGGATATGGTGAAGGGGTCGCACGGCCATATGTTACCGGGGAATCAGTTGAA
>MHDW01000089.1:7083-8602 GCA_001803645.1 Nitrospirae bacterium GWC2_42_7
ATAAGAATATTGATGATATCAAAAAGAATGAAGATCCAAAAAGCGCTTTATCCTGTATTAACAATATAATCCCGGATATAAGCAGCCCTGGAATTATTGCATGGAATGCTTCAATAGCAGCAGTAGAACTTGCGTTAATCGATTGTTTATTAAAAAAACAAAAGAAATCCTTAAATTATATCTTGCCTGCAAAATCCCAAGTTGTTACATATTCTGCAGTATTTTCCTCAGGGGATTTAAAAAACACAATTGAACTTGCAAAACGAGCTAAGCAAAACGGGATTAAACATATTAAAATTAAAGTTGGAAAAGATAGCGACATGGAATGCATTGCCGGTGTAAGAGATATTATGGGAGAGTCAGTATCAATCAGGTTGGATGCTAACTGTGCATTTAATGTTAAAAAAGCTATCCAATTCATTGGATCGATAGAAAAATATAATATCGATAGCATAGAACAACCTATTAAACGGGGAAATCCTGCTGATCTGGCAACTGTAAAAGCTAATTCATCAATTCCTATAATGGCAGATGAATCTATTGTTACATATGCTGATGCCAAAAACCTGATTGAAAACGATGCCTGTGATTACTTCAATCTTAGAATTTCAAAATGCGGAGGCTTATACAGGTCATTAGCTATTGCTGAACTGGCTGAGCAAGAAGGCATTAAAGTACAACTTGGCTGCCAGGTAGGGGAAACAGCAGTGCTTTCAGCTGCCGGAAGACATTTGGCTGCATATTTATCCAACATTAAATTTATTGAAGGGTCATATAGTACACTTTTGTTAGAAGAGGATATTTCCAAAGAAAAAATTGTATTTGGAAATAAGGGGGAAGCCCCTGTTCTTACTGGACATGGGTTGGGTGTGAATATCCGAAAAGATATATTAAATAAATACTCAGAAAACTGCATTTTGATAGAATAATAATCAATGGGAATATCATTAAAATCACTTGTAAAAGCAGAAGGAGGTCCATTAAAGCACTCCTTTGATAAATTAACAAAGGCTCCCCAGGTTGTTCAAAAAAAATATCTTCTCCAAATATTAAATAAAAATAGCAGCACAGAATACGGGAAAAAGTATAAATTTGCAAATATAAAAGATGAATCAGATTATCGAAAAAATGTACCAATTAATGGATATTCTGAATTAGAACCTTATATCGATAAGATCGTAAATGGATCTAAAAATGTTCTGACTGCAGAAACACCTTTTATGTTCAATCTAACAAGCGGAAGTACGGACAAGCCTAAATTTGTCCCTGTTACTAATACAACCCAAAAACGTACAGCTCTTTTAATGCGCCATTGGCTTTATAGGACTTTGCTGGATCACCCCTCATTTTTGGATAAGTTCATATTTACTATTGCAAGTTCGGCCATTGAAGGATATACACTAAAAGGCATTCCTTATGGCTCTGCATCAGGATTGCTATATAAAAAATTACCTAAAATCATTCAAAGTTCATATGTATTACCTTTTATTGTTTCTGACATTCAAAATTATGATTTACG
>MHDW01000089.1:8712-9962 GCA_001803645.1 Nitrospirae bacterium GWC2_42_7
TTATTTACGAAACAGGCATTTGAACTTAATACCAATGATTCTAAGATTGTTGATCTGATAAACTCTTTTTTGAAAACAAATCGGGCAAGATCACAATTTCTTAACAAAGTTATTAAAGATAATGGAAGACTTTTGCCATATTGTTTGTGGCCTTCGCTAAAAACAATAGGATGTTGGCTCGGAGGAAGTGTTGGTAGACAGGCAGATAACCTGTCGACTTATTATGGGAATGTACCAAAACGTGACGTAGGTTATATGGCTAGCGAAGGCAGTTTTACCTTGCCCTATGAGGACCATACCCCGTCCGGAATATTAGCATTGCAAAATAATTATTATGAATTTATTCCGGAAGATCTAATTTCAAATAAAAAGACTCAAGTATTACAGAGCCATGAATTAGAGATGGGGAAAAACTATAAAGCGATATTAACGAATGAGAGCGGATTATATAGATATGATATTAACGATACGATCAGGGTAGAAAAGTTCTATAACAATACACCGGTTCTGGCTTTTGTTCGCAAAGCAAGTGATGTGTTAAATATTACCGGTGAAAAAGTTCATGTAAACCAGTTGATCATGACTTTAAAGGAGATAGAAAAAAGGTTTAATATAGAAATTAAGCAGTTTCGCGTTATATCAAACTCAATTAATTTTCGTTATGATTTTTATTTAGAGATTGGCCGGGAAGTTGCCAAAGAAATGCTTAAAGATACGGTCCTGCCTGCCATTGATCTGTTTTTAGCCGAAATTAATATTGAGTATGCACAAAAACGCAGATCAAAACGTCTGAATGCCCCATGTTTACATGTTATGGTTCCTTCATGGGAAGCAAGTGTAAAGAAGCAGTTAATTGAATCAGGAAAACGCGATATTCAATATAAATGGCAAAATATCTCGCCAGAAATTTTAGAAGTGGACAGGGAATATGTTAAGTTTACTATTAGTTGTTAGGAATAGTTAGTGAAAGGGAGCTAACATATGGACTGTAAAATAAATGCGGAAATTGAGGAGTTTTCTTTACCTGAAACACCACCGCAAAAGATATCTGCCATTATTCCCTCATTCAGCCGCACAAAAGAATCTCGCTTTGGAACACATTCCTACTATTTTTATAATTTTGAAACATTAAAAGGGATCTGCATAAGAATAAAACATAAAGATATTATTTCTCCTGGGCTTAATAATCTGGACAAAGCAAATTATAGGCAGTATAAAGTTTTATCCAGATTAAGAATTTATTTTCAGAA
>MHDW01000090.1 GCA_001803645.1 Nitrospirae bacterium GWC2_42_7
TTGGCAAAAAGCTGGCAATTCCCGAGGACGCGGTAATTGATACCGGAGAGCGTCAGGTTGTATATGTAGATCACGGTGACGGCAACTTTGAACCGAGGGAGGTACAGCTCGGGGCACGGGTTGAAGGTTTGCGTGAGGTACTGAAGGGACTGAAGGCAGGCGAAAAGATCGCGTCTTCAGCAACTTTCCTCATTGACGCTGAGGCACAGTTGAAGAATGTCACGCCTCTTGGCGGGCATAAACACTAAAGACCGTGAATGGTGAATGGTGAAAAGTAAACATTATACAGGTAGAGGGCTTGTAGATATTTCTTCTGCGTTTCACGTCTCACGTTTCACATTTCACGGGTTAGCAGTATGATTTCTAAAATAATAGAATACAGCGCCAGAAACAAGTTCATTGTCTTTTTGTTTGTGGGTTTCCTATGCATCTGGGGAATCTGGTCACTCAAACGTACGCCTCTTGATGCAATACCGGATTTAAGCGATACACAGGTGATCATATTTACGGAATGGCCTGGCAGGAGTCCTGATCTTGTTGAGGACCAGATAACCTATCCGATAACCTCGACGCTTCTGGCCGCTCCAAAGGTACAGGCTGTTCGCGGCTTCTCCTTCCTCGGGAGTTCATTCATTTATGTCATATTTGAAGAAGGCACTGATATTTACTGGGCCCGGAGCAGGATACTTGAGTATATCCAGTCTGTAAAGGGCAAGATACCTGCTGATGTGAACCCAGTGCTGGGTCCGGATGCCACGAGTGTGGGGTGGGGGTTCAGTTATGCACTTGTGGATGAGACTGGAGGACAAGACCTCTCGCAGTTACGGTCTTTGCAGGATTGGAACGTAAAGCTCGCACTGGAGAGTGTGCCGGGAGTTTCCCAGGTAGCAAGCCTCGGCGGGTTTGTGAAGCAGTATCAGATCACGATTGATCCGAACCGTCTCTCAGCCTACAATCTGCCGCTAATGAAAGTGATCGAGGCGGTGCGCAAGAGCAATCAGGATGTCGAAGGCCGAGTGATAGAGTTGACAGGGACCGAGTATATGGTCCGCGGCAGAGGATATATCAAGAGTCTTCAGGATATCGAGAATATCGCCGTGAGCTCGAACGGCATCGGCACTCCGGTATTCCTCCGTGATGTAGCGACTGTCCAACTCGGTCCCGAGATCAGAAGGGGGATTGCAGAGCTGGATGGAAAAGGCGAGGTTGCAGGCGGGATCGTTGTTGTGCGTTTTGGAGAAAACGTCCTGAACGTAATCGAACGCGTGAAGGAAAAGATAGCGAAAGACATTCAACCCTCTCTGCCGAAGGGCGTGAAGGTTGTCACCACCTATGACCGGTCTGACCTTATCCACAGGTCGATCAATACACTCAAGGAAGAGATCATCAAGCTCACGATCGCGGTGAGTGTTGTTTGTCTTGTTTTTCTCTTCCATCTTCCCAGTGCTCTCGTGATTATTCTGACGCTCCCGGTGGCGATCATCATATCCTTCATCGCCATGTATTATCTTGGTGTTACCTCGAATATTATGAGCCTGAGCGGGATTGCAATCGCGATCGGAGCTATGGTGGACGCCTCGATCATCATGGTCGAGAATGCGTATAAGAAGCTTGAAGACTGGGAACAGACCCCCTCTCAATCCCCCCCTTACCAAGGGGGGGAAGTTAGGGGGGGTAAGACACGTATTGATGTGATCATAGAGGCTGCGAAGGAGGTAGGTCCATCTCTTTTCTTTTCGCTTCTTGTGATCACTGTAGGGTTCCTTCCGGTTTTTACGCTCGAGGCTCAGGCAGGCAGGCTTTTCAAGCCTTTGGCTTATACGAAAACGTTTGCGATGCTCTTTGCCTCGTTCCTTGCTGTGACTATCACACCGGTGCTGATGACTCTATTCATACATGAAAAGACGCCATTCTTCAGCAGAGTACCCATATTAAAATATCTCTTCACGGTCTATCCCGAGGATAGACATCCTGTGAGCATTCTGCTCCATAAAATCTATGAACCTGTTGTCCGTCTTGCACTGAAGTTCAAAAAAACAGTGATCATCATCGCTGTTGTCATCATGGCATTGACGATTATTCCTTTTACAAAACTTGGTACAGAATTTATGCCGCCCCTTTATGAAGGTACACTCTTTTATATGCCTGTTACTGTTCCAGGGGCGTCCATTTCCGAGGTGACAAGACTTATACATATTCAGGACATGCTTCTGAAGCAGATACCTGAAGTTGCTCAGGTTTTTGGAAAAGCAGGCCGCGCTGAGACTGCAACAGACCCTGCGCCACTTGAGATGTTCGAGACGATCGTTAATCTGAAACCGGAATCTCAATGGCGACCGGGTATGAATGTCGAAAAACTGAAGAATGAGATGAACGATGTACTTCAAATCCCGGGAGTGGCGAACTCTTTCACCATGCCGATTAAGGCGAGGATTGACATGCTTGCAACAGGGATCAGGACACCAGTTGGCGTTAAGGTCCTTGGTCCGAATATTGATGAGCTCGACAGAATATCGCGACAGGTTGAGGATGCGGTCAAAGGCATTTCAGGGACAAGGAGCGCTTATGCTGAACGCGTGACGACCGGGTATTTTCTGGATATAAAACCCAAACGTGAGGAGATCGCACGGTATGGCCTGAGCATCGACGATGTGCAGGAAATCATTCAGACAACGCTTGGCGGTATGAATCTGACGATCACGGTTGAGGGCCGGGAGAGATATCCTGTCAATATCAGGTATGCGAGGGAACTAAGAAACGATATCGACAAGATCAGACGAATCCTCGTGCCTGTTTCGCTTACCGCCTCTTCCGGCGGGATGGGGCAGGCCTCTGCATCTATGACACAGATTCCCCTTGGTGAGATCGCGGATGTAGGTATTACCAAAGGACCGACAGCGATCAAAAGTGAAGAGGGCCTCCTCGCAAACTATGTTTATGTAGATTTTTCTGGACGGGATGTTGGCGGTTATGTGGAAGAGGCGAAGAAGAACGTAGCGGCAAAGGTGAAGCTCCCCGAGGGATATAGGCTCATATGGAGCGGGGAATATGAATACCTCGTCAAGACGCACGAGCGGCTGAAGACAGTCATTCCGCTCACGCTCCTCATCATTTTTGTGCTGATCTACTTCAATACCAAATCTGTCACAAAAACAATGATCGTGCTGCTTGCAGTTCCTTTTTCCCTGGTGGGCTCTTTCTGGCTTCTGTATCTGCTGAACTACAACATGAGTATAGCGGTCTGGGTCGGCATCATTGCGCTGGCCGGCCTCGATGCAGAGACCGGAGTGATCATGCTCCTCTATCTGGATATCGCCTATGAGAAATGGAAATCCAATGGTAAGATGAAATCCCCGGAAGACCTGAGAGAAGCGGTCATGTTCGGCGCGGTAAAACGTATCCGTCCCAAGATAATGACTGTGAGCGTTATACTTGCCGGGCTTATTCCGATAATGTTCAGCCACGGAGCCGGCTCAGACGTTATGAAACGCATAGCAGCGCCTATGGTCGGCGGAGTTGTTACCTCAACTATTCTTGAACTGATCATCTATCCTGCGATCTATATGATATGGAAGGGAAGAGAGTTTAAAAACAGACAAATCAGTTAAAATCAATCATGCCTGAAAAATTGATTGTTATCGGCGGAGGGCTTGCAGGATCTGAGGCTGCGTGGCAGGCCGCAAAGAGGGGAATTAAAGTCGTCCTTTATGAGATGAGGCCTGATAAACTCACTGAGGCCCACAGAACAGGCCTTTTGGGGGAACTGGTCTGTTCTAATTCCTTAAGGTCTAATGATCTATACACTGCCCCCGGGCTCCTCAAAAAAGAACTTGAAATAGCAGGCTCGCTTATTATGGAAGCTGCCTATGCTTCAACTGTGCCTGCTGGTTCTGCATTGGCTGTTGACAGGAATCTCTTTGCAGAATATATTTCAGGCAAGATTTCCAACCACCCAAATATCGAAGTAAAAAGACATGAGATTACAGAACTGACCGGAGAAATATCCATTATCGCAACAGGGCCTTTAACTTCAGGTGCAATGGTAAGCGCTCTTTCTGAAATTATAGGTGGAGAATATCTCTATTTTTATGATGCCATAGCGCCGATAATAGATGCTGATTCAATTGATCAAAATAAGGTTTACAGGGCTTCAAGATACGGCAAGGGCGGAGGCGATGACTACGTTAACTGCCCAATGACAAAAGATGAATATCTGAATTTTTATAATGCAATCACAGAGGCCGATAAAGTGGCTGCACGGGAATTTGAGAAGCAGAAGGTCTTTGAAGGTTGTATGCCGGTTGAGGTTATGGCTTCGAGAGGGGAAGATACTCTGAGGTTCGGGCCTATGAAGCCTGTTGGCTTGCCTGACCCAAAAACAGGAAGAGATCCATACGCTGTTGTCCAGTTAAGAGCAGAGAACAAAGAGATGACTTCATATAACATGGTCGGCTTTCAGACAAGGCTTAAATGGCCAGAACAGAAGAAGGTCTTCAGCATGATCCCGGGACTTGAGAATGCAGAGTTTATGAGATATGGAAGTCTTCACAGGAACACTTTTATAAACTCTCCTTTATCTTTAAATAAAGATCTGACATTAAAGAATAGAGACAATATTTTTATTGCAGGACAATTATCCGGAGTAGAGGGTTATATAGAATCAACTGCTATGGGATTGATAGCAGGGATAAATGCTTTTTTAAAAATAAGCGGTGAAACTGCTCCTGTTGTGCCGGAGACAACAGCGCATGGAGCATTAATAAGACATATTACAGATTCAGAGAGCAAGAATTTCCAGCCGAGCAATATAAATTTCGGGCTGTTTTCTCTGACTGAGAATATAATGAAGATGAGGGATAAAAAACAGAAGCGGAAAATGATCGCGGAAAAGGCGTTATCAGAATGGGAAGAGCATTTGAAAAAAATATAATGTGTAAAACATGAAAATAACGAAAGGACTTATGTGGATTTCTCTAATACGAAAATAAATTTCTTGAAATCCTCAAGTTGCAAAGGATTTATAATCTCCCTTTTCAGAGCATTATGTCATTGTTTGAAAATTTATTTTTTATACATTCAAGTAATTTATTTCGCATCAGAGAAATCCGTGAAATTAATAGGCTGGGAGTTTGTATGAATATCGTCCAAATAAAACTGCTCAAGTACTATATCCTTTCTGTACTAGGGATAATTTATGATTTAAGCAGATTGACTGAGAGGTAATGCTGAAAGACCATATAGATAAATTCATAGAGTATCTTGAGATCGAAAGAGACGCCTCAAAGCATACGATAAGGGCCTACAAAAAAGACCTTGAAGATTTTATCGCATATATCAAAAAAAAACCTGTTGATGTAGAGCTGATAGATGTCAGGGGCTTTGTAGCACAACAGATAAAAGACGGCCTTAATAAGACAACTGTATCAAGAAGGCTTGCCACTATCAGGTCTTTTCTGAAATTCTTATACAGGGAAGGATATATAAAATCAAATCCTGCAAAGTTAGTTGCGAACCCAAAGACATCAAAGCTTCTGCCTAAATTTCTCTCTGTGGATGATACTTTCGCGCTTATAGAAAAACCGGAAGGCATCGGGTTTATGCCTGCGAGGGACAGGGCAATACTCGAGCTTTTATATTCAAGCGGTCTGAGGGTTGCTGAGGTATCAGAACTTAATTTAGAAGATGTTAATACAAGGGAAGGGCTTGTTAAGGTAAGAGGCAAAGGCAAAAAAGAGCGTATTCTGCCGGTAGGTTCAAAGGCTGTTGATGCGATCATATCCTATATGGTAGAAAGGAAGCTCTTAAAGAAAAAGGACACAGCTCTTTTCCTTAACAGAAGAGATACAAGGTTGTCAGATCGCGGCATAAGAAGAATAGTAGTTAAATATGCGAGGATGATCGGTATAAGCGGGCAGATAGGCCCTCACACGTTGAGACATACATTTGCTTCGCATCTGCTTCAGTCCGGTGCAGACCTGAGAGTTATTCAGGAGCTTCTCGGCCACTCGTCACTTTCGACTACCCAGAAGTATACTCATATTGATGTAACACATTTGATGGATGTTTACGATAAGGCCCATCCCATGTCGGGCGATGAAAACGAAAAGAAATAGGAATTCAAAACATTATTTGG
>MHDW01000091.1:0-4023 GCA_001803645.1 Nitrospirae bacterium GWC2_42_7
TACGACGGTCGGCATAGATGTCCAGTTCACAATCACTATAACAAACAATACAAGCAGTTCTTTGACCATAATCCAGATAGATGACCTGCTTCCTTCAGGGTTCAGTTACCAGAGTGCACCTGTTGAAGGAGGCACTCTTGCCGGTTCTATTGCAACAAGGCCGATAAACGGCGCTACAGGTAATATTACATGGACTTTCATAGCAGGTACTGCAATAGCCTCTGGCGCAACAGGCACGCTGACATTCTGGGCTGATCCGTCTCTGGAAGGTACATTTACAAACAACGCCACTGTAACAACTTCCAGCGCTGCCTGGCCATCACTGGTTGCAGATCCGGTCGAGATCAGCGTCGGCGCTCCGAGGCTTTCGATATTAAAGACAGCAAGTTCCTACAGTGTAATGGCAGATGATACAATTACATACACAATCACTTACTCGAATGATTCGCCGGTCAATACAACCGGAGTAACCATCACTGATACCCTTCCTGTTGGAATGGACTTTGTTGCCGCATCATACGGCGGTACATATGACAGCGCAACACACACAATCACATGGAACATCGGCAACCTTCCCTCAATGGACGGCCCATATACAGTTAGTTATTCAGTAGTTGTTACACAAGCTGCTTACTCAAAATCAGTAAATACCGCGACCATAGATTCAAATGAAACAGCGCCTTCTAATACCAGTGCAACCGTATTTGTGCTCTCGCCTTTAAAACTCGAAAAGACCGCAAACAAGTCAATAGTTGATCCGGCTGTCCCTGATCAGGTTACTTTCACAATGACCTATACAAACAGAGGGACTACAGCACTTGCAGGAGTTACACTTACTGATCCTATTTTAACAGGATTCACCTTTGTTTCTTCTGCGGTTGGTGTGAATTGTCCGGCAGGCACCAGTGACGGTACAACTGTGACATGGAATATAGGCGCTGTAGCAGGAGGCACAACAGGAACCTGCAACTTCACACTTCAGGTCACCAACCCTTATTCAGGCACAGATAATCCTGCAGTAAATATCGCAACCATAACAGCTACAGGCATTGGGCCTGTAACCGCATCCGCACAGGTCGGAATAACAGAAGGCGACTGCAGCGGGTCTCCAACAATCTATTATTTTAAGAATCTCGATGCATCAGACTATCCTGATCCGATCGGCCTTCCGGTCATTTCACCTGACAGCCAGTTCTTTGCGAATACTAACGCTCCGACCAGTTCTACAGCAAGAACCATCTCTGCTGTTGCTCGGGTTGGTATTGAAGATGAGTTTCTGCATTTTTATCAGGACCCGCCCCAGTCTCAGACAACCGGCTTCAGCTTTGTCGGTACGATCGATACAACTCTGTATATAACCAAAGGCCCCCAGAAAGTAATTGTTACTGCATATCTTTATGATTACGATCCAACAACAGGAGCCGTCACTCAGATCGGCACACAGGCAGCAGCAACCGGCCCCGGCAACAGGACTAACTGGGCAATGACATTTAATGTGGCTCCTACAGGAGTTATCTCTCAGGGAAACCTCATACTCTGGAGATTCACAATCACAGGCGATGGCAGCAGTTCGGAAAATATCACAGGTCTTTTTGACGGCACTTCAAGCCAGAGCCGATCAACTGTCTGTTTTTCACCGTTAAGCGTTGTCCTCACAAAACAGGTTGATAAAATTACGATCCTGGATGCGCCGGCCCAGACATTACAATATACGATCGTATTCTCTAATACAGGTTCAGGAACACCTTTCACAGGTGCTCAAGTCGCAGATACTCTTCCATCAGGAGTTACATATGCCAGCGCTACTCTCAATGGTGTAGCAGCTTCACCTGTAGGGGGAACATGCCCTTCGAATGTATGTACATTTGATGTAAGGTCATCAGATTCTCCGCCGTGGGGAGAGATAACAGGTGGACAATCAGGAACACTTGTCATAAATGTGAACGTAAACTACCCGCTCTTGCCTGCTATAAGCAACCTTACAAATACAGCAGAGCTAACCACTGATGATAGTGCTCCAATATATGCGACAGCCGTGACCACAGTTACGCCACCAACTCCTTTGCCTGACATTATCCTGCTTAAATCAGCAGATAAAACACTTCTATATCCTGGAGATATAGTTACTTATACCATCAAAGTCATCAATGCCGGAGAAGCTGCATCCAGTACTATCAGTGTAATTGACACTATTCCTGCTGATGCCAATTTCACTTATGTGCCCAGCAGTATTACAGGCGGTGACCTCAGGAGTGACACAGGCCCTTCGCTCTCATGGCAGATCAACACTCTGGCGATGGGAGCAACTACAGACCTGACCTTCCAGATGCAGGTTGCAGCAGTTCTGCCTGCAGGATTTTACAAGAAGGACAATTTTGCAACCGCTACCGAGGCAACACCAACAACTGTCCCTAATAGCAACACCGTCAGCGTAACCTACACTAACAGCGCAAATATTCAGGTGACAAAATCTGTCTCTCTTCCAGCTCCATATAGTCAGGCAGTCGTCACAGGTTCTAATACACTCAGTAATATACCTATACATCCGGGCAGGCTCCAGATCCTGGAAGGTGGAACTCTCATCGGCACTGACAGTGGGACAGGATATATAATAGGCGGAAATCTTAAAAACTCTACAATAAATTATTCTACAGGCAATCTCTACCTTGAGTTCATAACACCTCCAGTTGGGGCATTAACAGCTTCCTATATCAGTCCTGTCAGCACTGGCGATCAATTGGAATACACAATAACAGTCAGCAGTGTTGGAGGAAGCACAGCAACTAATGTGCTTGTCAATGACCCTATTCCTGCAAATATGACATACTATCCTGGCACTCTTGTTTATCAAGGTTCAGCCCAGACAGACACCAATGATTATCCCCTCACGGACAACGGACATTACGATGCTCTTAACAGCCGTGTGGTATTTCAGGCCGGCAATCTCGCAAAGGGAGAGACGCGGACAATGAAGTTCAGGACAACGATTAATTCCACTCTGCCCTACGGGACAAGCATCCTGACAAATACGGTCTATGCTTCATCAGATAACACCGCGACCAAAGAAGCATCAACAACTCTTAATATTACGGCAGCGCCTGAACTAACACTCTCCAAAAGCGCTCCCTCAATGCTCCCCTATCCACTAACTACTGTCACTGTAGGCGGGGTTGGCGTTACAACAATTACCGTGGCGAACATACAATATATCAGTGTCGGGGATGTTATATCGATAGGCGGTACAGCCACGACCGTATTGACGATCAACACCACAACAAGAGTACTTACCCTTGACACAGCTGTTACTGCCGGTGCAGGTACTCAGGTCTTGCCCACAATGAAGTTCAACTTATACTATGCCAACATTGGAAATACCGACGCAACCAATGTAACTATTTCAGACCTTCTGCAGTCCGGACTTATCTTTATCTCAGCAGACAGCGGCGGGACCTATGACGCTCCAACGACCACTGTATCATGGAATATCGGCACTGTAACTGCCGGTCAGACAGGCAAGGTTAGTGTCAGAGTGCGTCCTCCCGGCACAGGCACTTATAATAATACAGGAAAATTACGTTCAACTGAACTGCCGACCGTTGATTCTAATCCCACAACCACGATTGTTGGTGCGGTTGAACTCTCAAAAACCACAAGCACGCCTGCTGTCACAAACAGCGGAGCAGGGACGACTGCTTCATATACACTCTTGCTTAAGAATCAGCTTTCTATTGCTGGAACCGGCGTATATGTTACTGATCCGCTGCCTATAGGTTTTACCTACGCAAGCACGGGCGGCATAACAGGTGGAACCTGTATAGCCACCCCTGTGCGCTCCAAGGTAGTAGGAACTACTGCTGGCACATACTATATAGCCAAATTAAATCATATTGCTGCTGCGGACAACAGGCCGACAACAGGCCTAAACTACGCAACATACTGGGACACGTCAGTTATCGGCGGCGCAGTTGCATGGGTAAGCGGATTTCAATACTCAACACCAAATCAACCGACATGGAATAATTG
>MHDW01000091.1:4116-5750 GCA_001803645.1 Nitrospirae bacterium GWC2_42_7
AACAAGCACAAACATGAGCATTCTGCCTTTTGATGAAATCAATACAACAGCAGAGGATGTTACTGTATCATTGCCGGCTGATCTGAAAGTAGCAAAAACCGTTACGCTTACATCCGGCTGCGGTGTACAGGTCGGATGCGCTATAACTTATGATGTTACATTAACAAATGTCGGTACAGCCACGGCAACAGCATTCACAGTGAACGATGTTCTGCCTGCATCAGTAACTTACACCGGCACCCCGCCATATTCTGCAACCGAGGGAGCCTGGGACGGAACAAATTGGATAGCAAATCCGGTTAATATCACGGCTGCTTCTTCTGTAGTTACAGGAACTGATGGCAAAGCCTATACATGTATCAAACGTCATGTTGCTGCTGTCCAGCCGCCTGACGCAACATATTGGGTATTAGGAGGCAGTAACCCGGTAGCATGGGTAGGCGGGACTACGTATTCTTCAGCAACAGCAAAACTCACAATACCTGCAATGATAAATTCTGTTGCAGGGACTATAACAAATACAGCTTCGATAACTGCTTCGACTTTCACCAGCGGAACTGACACAAATACTTCTAACAACACAAGTTCAATATCCATAGTCCCAACAAGTATCACCCTTTCCTCTTTTGGTGCTTATGAGGATAACGGCAATGTGGTAGTTGAATGGGAAACATCATCAGAGGTCAATACCGTAGGCTTTTTCCTTTCGAGGCTTGATGAACGTTCAGGCAATTTCATTCAGCTCAACAGCATGCTTCTGCCGTCCGTACTTACGCCTCCCATTGGCGGAACCTACAGCCTGATAGACAAGGGCGCTGTTCAGGGCAAGACCTACACATATCTTCTGACAGAGGCAGAGGCAAACGGTACAATCAATACATACGGCCCTTTCATTGTCACTGTTAACAAAGGCAAAGGAAGCAGAAACTCCCTCTCAGTAACAGGCAGTTCATTCACTGCCTCCGGAATTACAGGTAATACAGGAACAGACCTTTTCACCAGCTACACCAGAAAAACGCATAAGATGTCAGATAAAAAGAAGGTACGCTTAAACACCTTAAAAGAGCTCAGGAAAGCTATCAAAAAACAGAAGAAAACACTTTCAGGTTTGATGATAAAGATCCCTGTTGAAAAGGACGGGCTTTACTTCTTTGATGCATCAAGGATATCTGAACTCATGGGCATCTCCTATGACCTGGTGAAATATCTCATCAGCACAAACAACATTGCACTGAGCAGTCAGGGAAATGATGTTTCATATCTCTCTGCCGGGGATAGCTCTGGCATCTTCTTCTATGGCCTGCATACAGACAGCATCTATACAAAAGAGAATATCTACTGGTTATATTACGGCAATGGGACCTCGATGCAGTACACATATGATGAAGGGCCTGAGCCGGTTGAGCAGATGACTTTCTTTGAAACAGTGCATGCAGAAGAGGACAAACTCATAGCCACATATCCTTTCATTGACCCTGAATCAGATTTCTGGTTCTGGGACCAGATATTAAGCGGATATCCAGCATATAACACAAAAACCTTTACTGTCAGAACTGACGGGGCTGCTGATACAACTGCAAATGCAAAGCTGACAGTTAACTTACAGGGGATCACCGATACTCCGGCAGACCCTG
>MHDW01000091.1:5793-6046 GCA_001803645.1 Nitrospirae bacterium GWC2_42_7
ATACCGCTGGAACGGTTCTGAGAAACATTCTCCGGTATTTGAATTCAGCCAGCAGCTGCTCAAAAACGGCGACAATACAGTTAAAGTCAAAGGACTGCTGGATACAGGAGCAGGCTGGAGCCTGTTCTATATAGACTCTTTTGACCTGACTTATCAGAAACTCTACGAGGCAAAAAACAACTCACTTCTTTTTAAGGCAGATGAGAATCCTGCCGTAACTATTTATGGTTTTACTGTCCCCGATATATTCGTC
>MHDW01000091.1:6147-7079 GCA_001803645.1 Nitrospirae bacterium GWC2_42_7
TGATAGTTGCCGATGCATGGGCTGATATGCCTTCAGATCTTCTTAACAGGCACAATAACCCGGACTACATTATTATCGCTCCTGATGAACTTATTGAAGGTGCGCATTACCTTGCAGATTACCGCAAGAAAAAAGGGTTGAAAGTGACTGTTGTGAACGTCGAGGACATCATGGATGAATTCAACTATGGGCTTTCCTCTCCAAAAGCGATAAAGTCATTCCTTACATATGCCTATAACAATTGGGAAAAGCCTCCCAAATATGTTCTTCTCATAGGGGACAGCACATATGACTACAGGGACAGCCTCAATTATGGCGAAAACCTCGTGCCGACTATGGTTGTCAGTACTCCAATGGGTCTTTTCACTTCAGACAATACCCTTGCGGACGTGAACTCTGACCATATTCCCGATATAGCGATAGGAAGACTTCCGGTATTATCGCCGGAAGAACTCATGGATGTGACAGACAAGATAATCGCATTTGAACGAAATGCAGACAACCGCATTCTGATGCTTGCGGACAACGCTGACAGTGGCGGTGATTTCCCTGCAGACAGCGATGAACTCACTGCAATTTTCCCATCAAATTATCTGACAAGAAAGATATACCTTTCTGAATACACTGTCGATGATGCACGGCGGATGCTCTTTGATAAGATCAACACCGGCACAAGCATTATCAATTACTTTGGTCATGCCAGCTCTTCTACTCTTGCAGCCGAGAAATTTCTGGATATAAATGATGTAGCATCTCTTTCCAACATCAACAGGCCGTTCATCATAAATGGCATGACTTGCCTGATGGGGCTATACGCCTACCCAGGCTTAGATTCACTGAGCGAGACCCTGATGCTTAAAAAAGACGGCGGTGCTGCTGCTGTATGGGCGCCTTCCGGCCTCGCGTTCCATTTCGATTCAAAGGCACTTGAT
>MHDW01000091.1:7103-8390 GCA_001803645.1 Nitrospirae bacterium GWC2_42_7
ATGAAAAGGGAGAGGATACTCGGCAGTTCGATCCTTAAGTCCTTCCGCAGTTTTTACAACAGCGGAGGCCCAACCTATTTACTGGATATCTACAACCTTCAGGGCGACCCGGCCATGAAATTGTGGTAATACAACGGATGAACACATCCGATACTTCTGAAAATAGCATTTTGGAAAAGGTTTTTATCAAAGACCCAGATATCGTTACACGTAAGATCGCCGGAGAATTATTTATTGTTCCTATTAAAGGGAAGCTTGCTGACATGCAGCAGATATATACTCTTGATCCTGTGGCTGAGTACATCTGGCAGGAACTGGGATCCGGGAAAAACCTGAGCAATATTCGAAACAGTATTATTGAAAAGTTCGAGGTAACAGAAGAAACAGCAGATTCTGATCTTCGGGAATTTATTTCGGAACTCCTGAACGCGGGTTTGATCAGAGAATGAGCAAATTATGGAGTGCGTAGAGACCCACTTATCTTCAAACGCGGAATTCATCAGAAACTTCAATAAAAGATCAGCAGAACTCCGCATACCGGTTTCAGGTACTATAGACCTTACACACCGCTGCAATCTCAGGTGCATCCACTGCTATCTCGGCAGCAATGCCAGAGCCACAATGCAGAAGGAGATGGATACCGGCATGATCTTGACAGTCATTGACGAGATCTGCGAGGCCGGATGCCTATATCTTCTCTTTACCGGAGGAGAGCCTTTATTAAGAGAAGATTTCCCCGAGATCTATCAACACGCAAAGTACAAAGGCATGATAATTACGGTCTTTACGAACGGAACATTAATAACAGACAAAATACTCGATCTTTTTGATGACCTCCCGCCGTATCGAGTTGAGATAAGCCTTTACGGTGCAACGGCCTCTACCTATGAAAAAATATCAGGGGTTACGGGCTCTTATGAGAAATGCATTAATGGTATCAACCGTCTTCTTTCGAGGAAAATACATGTCAGCCTTAAGACGATTTTGATGACTGCTAATAGCCACGAATTTTTCGACATTAAAAATATCGCACAAGAGCTAGGAGTGAAATTTCGTTTTGATGCCGAGATCTTCCCGGCTCTGGACAGCAACAGATCCCCTCTTGACCTCCGGGTCACTGTAATAGATGCCATAGAAAAAGAATTCGCTGACAATAAAAAACTGGACCAATGGAATAATTATTTTCAGAAGACCAAAGAGCAAACCTTGCCTGATACTCTCTATAACTGCGGCGCCGGTGTCACCGGGTTCTATATTGGTCCTTATGGCAACCTACAGCCTTGCCTG
>MHDW01000091.1:8401-11309 GCA_001803645.1 Nitrospirae bacterium GWC2_42_7
CTGGCAAACCGTTATTTCTGGTATAATAAAAAAAGAGCCCGGCAGAGCTTCCGCCTGCAACATATGTGAAAAGAGGCATGTGTGCAGTTTCTGTCCTGCTTTTTTTGAACTCGAAAACGGTTCCGCAGACCTGCCTTCGGAATATATCTGTTCCATGGGCAATCACCGTTTTCAACGTGTCAAAAATATTAATACGGAAGGAGACAGGCATGCAGAATAAGGAAATTAAAAAGCCCAAAGAGGTCTATGAAAAGCCCAAGCTTAAAATAATAGAGTTGGCCGCTGATGAGATATTGAGCCTGGGATGCAAAACCGTATCCGGTGGGCCGGGGAGCGGGGTTGGATGCGGAAACCCTCTCTGTTCAATTCCACTGGGTTCTTGACAAATAATTCCTCTGTAAGTCTATGAGATCTGGGACCTGCATCGAAATCGCAGATATCAACTTTGTGGTCACATGCATGGATGCGGTATTATCTCAAGATATCACCGGTCCCTATAAACCCTTTTACGTCAAGGAATATCCGTATACCG
Source organism: Nitrospirae bacterium GWC2_42_7 (assembly GCA_001803645.1). Taxonomy (GTDB): domain Bacteria; phylum Nitrospirota; class Thermodesulfovibrionia; order Thermodesulfovibrionales; family UBA6898; genus GWC2-42-7. The sequence goes on from MHDW01000091.1 coordinate 8,934, forward strand.
GGGTCTTCAACATCAATGTCAGCACTGATCTGCAACAAATACCTCAAACTGAAAAGATCAAGAAGATCTTTGATTCTGAACAATCATGGTCCATGTTCATGGATAAAGATCAGTATTATCTATCTCTTGATCCTTCAGTTATTTCGGAGAAGCTTAACTGTCATGCACATTTCGATAAAAATATTACTGCAGCAACACTCTACTGCCGTAACATTCAGATACAAAAGAACAACAGTAGAACCGAAATTAATAACCCTTTCTGTTATCCCTTGGATCAGCTTCTTTTAATGTATATCCTCTCTAACAAAGCAGGAGCGATATTTCATGCTGCAGGCCTTAACCTGAACGGCAAAGGATATATTTTCCCCGGCAGGTCAGGCGCAGGAAAAAGCACCCTTTCCCGACAGTTTTCAGGCACAAAGAACTCAGTAATGCTGAGCGATGACAGGGTGATCGCAAGAAAGATCGGAGATTCTTTCAAAATATTCGGGACTCCATGGCCCGGAGATGAAAAGATTGCGGAAAATAAGAGTGCGCAGCTCAAAGGCATTTTTTTCATCTCTCATAGCACAGAGAATATTGTAAAAGATATAAAGCCGGTTGAAGCCCTAAAAAAGCTGATGCCTGTCACATCCATCCCGTGGTTTGACAGGGATGTAATGCCTAAGATCCTCAATTTTTGTGAAGAGCTAGTCTCAAACATACCGGCTTATCAACTTTATTTTAAACCTGATACTGAGGTGGTGAAATTTCTTGAAGAATTTGTCGACAAATAAAGCATACAGTCCCCAAAAAGAAACATTCCGGACCAATGGTTCTGATCCGGAGATGCTGAAACTCTTCGAGGACATATTGAACAGCGGCACAAGTATTCGAATTAAAGTGACCGGCAGGAGCATGTCCCCTTTCCTTAAAGGCAATGAGATCTTATCTATTAAAAAAGTTCCTGTCTCCTCATTAAAAAAGGGAGATCTGATACTTTTTAGAACCCCTCAGGACACTCCTGTTATCCACAGGATCATAAAAAGATCCGGTGTCAACGAAGACCATTCATTCTTTCAGACAAAAGGCGATGCTTTGTTCATGCCTGACAGGCCTATAAATCAAAATGATGTTCTGGGTAAGGTCTGCAAGATCGAAGAGACGGCTTTCTTGCCATGGGCAAAGAACATTAACATGGAGTCATTCTTCTGGAAAAAAGTCAACTTCTCGATAGCAATGTTGAACGTTCTGAAAACAGAACTGCACAGCGCAATGCTGAGATATTTTTAACTAAAAATAATCTTACTTTGCCCCTTCGCTCTTTGCAGTAACGTTCTTCATGCCCTTTTTCTTCCCTGATCTCATTCTACTTTTAAGGTCCCTGTAAAGATCATACGCCTTCTGCGGAGTATAATTTTCATGGACTACAGCCCTGACAGCCTGTATCATAGCAACAGGGGCTTCTGCCTGGAAGATATTTCTACCCATATCAACTCCTGAGGCCCCGCGCTTAATTGCATTGTAAGTAAGCTCAAGCGCTTCTTTTTCCGGCAGCTTTTTACCGCCTGCCATCACAAGCGGAACAGGACATGTCTTAACTAATTTCTCGAATCCTTCGCAATAATATGTTTTCACAAAGTGCGCACCTATCTCCGCAGCGATCCTGCAGCATAAGGCAAGATAACGGGCATCGCGGACCATATCCTTGCCAACAGCAGTAACAGCAAGGACAGGCATCCCAAAACGATGGCCTTCATCAACAAGTTTTGCAAGGTTCAAAAGTGTCTTTTTCTGGTTAGGCGATCCAACATAGATAGAAATAGCAACAGCAGCAGCATTAAGCCTTACAGCATCCTCCATTGCAACAGTCAGTCCCTCATTAGAAAGGTCTTCATCCAGTATACTGTTGCCACCAGACACCCTCAGAACAATAGGTGTTTCAGACGATGCATCTATTGATGTCCGGAGAATACCTCTTGTGGGCATCAGTGCATCTGCATACGACAGAAGAGGTTTTACAGTTTTACCGGCATCTTCAAGCCCTGTTGTAGGCCCGAGAAAATATCCGTGATCTACAGCAAGCATCACAGTCCTGCCATCTTTTTTGATTATCCTCGAAAGTCTGTTCTTTAAACCCCAGTCCATAATATTCTTCCTCCTGATTAAATTTGTAATAATGTATCGTCTTATAGATTCATAACCCCTCCTAACCTCCCCTTACCTTAAGGGGAGGTACATCCCCCCTCTTAGGTTAAGAGGGGATGGGGGAGTTACTATATAATTTATATTTTACGGTTCTATTATAACCTTTATTGATTCTTTCGCTGCTTCGACCAAACTGAAACCTTTCTGTATTTCTGAAAGAGGCAGCCTGTGTGTGATCATGTCCTTCAC
>MHDW01000091.1:11326-15386 GCA_001803645.1 Nitrospirae bacterium GWC2_42_7
CTGTCTGATCAGCTCCATTGCAGTCATATGTTCATTATAGTTTGCAGCATATGAAGATGTCAGCGTTATCTCATTCCTCCAGAAGAGCTGATTGACAGGCAGCGGCACTTTAACTCCTGCACCTGCCGGAGCAAAAAACAAGATAGTTCCACCCCTGTCGATAGAATCAAATGCTTGTACTATCGCTTTCTCAGCGCCTGTTGTCAGAATAACAATATCTGCTCCCCTACCCTTATTCTTCTCTTTGAAAATCTCCGGCAGGTCTTCATTTGCATTAACAGACTTGTCAGCGCCAAATCTCCCTGCGGCCTCAAGCCTGTATTGATCAATATCCGCTGCAATCACAAGAGACGCTCCAAGAGCCTTTGCAAGCTGGATATGCAGAAGGCCTGAAATCCCGCTTCCTATAACAAGAACGCTCAGCTCTTTCTTGACACCGGCTATCCTCTGGCCGCGATAAACACAGGCAAGGGGCTCAATGAATGTGGCTTCTTCATAAGACATTTCCTCAGGGAGCAGATACACACCGCGTTCAACGTTGATAGCAGGGAGTTTCAGATATTCTGAAAAACCTCCGGGGAAGAAATTAGTCTTTCTTAATGTATCACATACTGTATGATGATCGTTCAGGCAGTAATGGCATGTATTGCACGGTACATGATGGGATGCTGAAACCCTGTCGCCCTTCTTATATTTTGTGACGCCTTCGCCAACTGCTTCAACAACTCCGGCTATCTCATGACCAAGGACTACAGGTCCCTTGCCTGCACGGTACCAGTGCATCACATCACTTCCACATATGCCGCTTGCCATAATGCGGATGAGCACCTCTCCGGCATTAATCTCAGGCATCGGCATTTCCTCGATCCGCAAATCGTCTTTCCCGTAATACTTCGCAACCTGCATGTTCATCAACCTCATAATTATATTCCAATCCAAGGCAATACACTTAAGGATGCAATTAACCGAAGTAACTCCCCCTTCCCCTCTTAACCTAAGAGGGGGTATGTCCCTCCCCTTAAGGTAAGGGAAGGTTAGGAGGGGTTATGAAACATTTAATGAATTATCTCCGGTTATCCGCTTATATCCACATCAGAGATTATAAGACTCGGAGAGCCGAGACTGCCAAAGAATTTCAGATCATCTCCAACAGCCTCTATTTTGTCAAAAAATTCAAGAATGTTCCCTGAGATAACCGCTTCTTTAACAGCGTATTGCGGCTCTCCATTCTCTATCCAGAGGCCTGTTACCCCAACTGAGAACTCTCCTGTTATAGGATTGGCTGTATGAACACCCATTGCCTCAATAACATAAAGCCCCTTACTGACCGAACCGATGATCTTTTCCTTTGAAATAATATCAGAGTGTGAAGCAGGTTCTATGAAAAAATTTGTCACACCTACGGCCGGTAATGCAGAGAACCCGCCCCTTTTTGCATTGCCGGTAGATGCCACTCCGTCTTTTCTTGCTGTGTATGTATTATATAAATAGGCCTTAAGCACGCCCTCTTTGATCACAGCCTTGTCCTTCACAAGAACCCCCTCATCATCAACAGGCCTGCTGCCTAATTTACCCGGCAAAAGGCCGTTGTCAAGCATGTTGAGCTTTGAGCTTATCACCTTTTTGTTCAATCTGCCTTTCAGCAAAGATTTGCCTTTCTGCACTGCCTCAGAAGAGATAGACGCAGCAAATATCCCTAGAAAATCTACGGTCACAGAGTTATCCAGTATTACATAAGCCTTGCAGCCATTGATTTTTTTTGACCCCAAAAGGCAGAGCGCCCGCTGTGCAGCTTTCTTGCCTATAGCTTCAAAGGATATATCCTTCAGAAACCTGGAGCCTTCAAAATACCATCCGACCTGGTTTTCGCCGGATTGTTCTGCCACAGCCATGATCTGAGCAGAACATGATGTAGCTAAATATTCTGCGTTGATATGCTTCGAATTCACAATAGCGACTGCTGCAGAAGTAAATGACCCTGATGCACTCCTGATCTTTTTTATTCTCTCATCCTCATTATATACAGCCTTTTCAAGAAGCTTAACATTCACGACTGCATCTTCTTCTTTTAGTTCTTCTATCGCAGGATCATATATCTCAACCTCTGCTGTGCCTGATCCTTCAGGCAGATCAAGGTATTCATCCTCATCAGAATAACCGGCTGCTTCAACAGCCTTTCCGGCAACAGTGCCGCTATCATGTTTATCAGTTGAATAGGAAAATCCAAGGCGCCTGTTCTTTATAATGCGCAGAGAGTAACCGAAACTTAATGAGGAGGAGAGTGAATTTATAGACTGGTCTTTTATTTCCACAGAAAGGTTTTTTGAAGATCTGACAAAAACCTCTGCCTGATCTGCTCCAAGCCTGAGGGCTTTTTTTATCAGATCCTGACAGAAATCTGTATCAATCTTCATAGTAAGACGCGGAAGCAGTATCAGATTCCCAGACAGTCACAGCTGAAACCCTTAAATTATCATCATTGATCTTTTTCTTGAGAGAATCATATATCCACTTTGCAACATTTTCTGAAGAGGGGTTCTTCTCTGTGAAAGGAAAGATATCGTTCAAAAAAGCATGGTCAAGAGGTGAGATCACTTCATTTGCAATGTCTTTCATGTCATTGAAATCTATCGCAATATCAATTTCATTAAGTTTCTCGGCCATTACATTGATCTGCACTTTCCAGTTGTGGCCGTGCATGTTTTCGCATTTACCCTTATATCCTCTCAACTGGTGCGCAGCAGCAAAGGATGTCTCTATTGTTAACTCATACATCTGAATACCTCCGGGGACTAAACTGTTTTTTTGAAAATGGATATATACGGAAGGTTCCTGAACTTGTTGTCATAATCAAGGCCATAACCCACTACAAATTCGTTTGGTATCTCAAATCCTATATAATCAATAGAAACATCTACCTGCCTTCTCTCCTTTTTATCGAGTAGTGTACATATCTTAAGGCTCCTCGGGCCTTTCATCAGCAGCCTTTCCCTTATATAATTAAGGGTAATTCCAGTATCGACAATATCTTCGATAAGAAGAACGTCCTTATTACTGACATCTTCCATAATGTCATAATGCATCTTCACTTCGCCTGAAGTGTCGAATTTCATATAGCTTGATGCAATCATAAAATCAATGACCAAAGGAACACGTATCAGCCTGACAATGTCGCTGAAGAACATAAAAGCGCCTTTAAGGATGCCGACTGCAAGAAGGTCCTTGCCTTCATAATCATTGGATATTCTCCCTGCAAGCTGCAAGTTTTTTGTCTGTATCTGTTCAACAGTAAGATATGGTTTTCCTACTACCATCTAAACCTCCTCTGTCATTTGGATATGAATATATTAACTTTACAGGTAATATATTCTCAATATAAATGTTGCAGTGAAGTGAATGTAACCATTCGAAGAAACTTGTCAGACATTAAGCCTTCGCCTGTTTGTACGGCCACAGGAAGTCCAAAAGCTGACGATACAGTTGCACGGACAAACAGACCCATACAAAGCTATTGCATTATTCTGTTTTTGTCAGTAACATGATATTGGAGGTTTCGGAATAAATTTATGCGCAGAAGAATAACATTTTCGGTTATCCTAAGCATATTCGCCATTCTGATCTCCCTTGGCATAATAAGCTACCTGAGCGTACACGACAGCATCAAGCGGTCTCTTGAGAGCCGACTGACCCTGTCTAATATCATAGGCAAGTATTTTGATTACCTTCTTGAGGCCAATATATCGAGACTTTATGACATCTCCATCTCAGGGAAGATAGATTTCGGGGACAATGACTGGGAGCCCGAAAAAAAGGCGCTCAAGGCCGCTTATGAGTATTCTATCTTCACCGACAGGATCTTCCTTATGGACATGAATGGGAATATCGTAATTACATATCCACATCAGGAAGAAGGGAGTATAAACCTGCTGAGTATCCCCTATGTAAGCAGGACCATCAATGAGAAAAGACCGGTGATCTCGGATGTATACACCATTGAGCCCACGCTGAGAAAGGTCATATTTGTATTTGTGCCCCTAAAGAACAAAGATGGCAAGATGAT
>MHDW01000091.1:15398-15874 GCA_001803645.1 Nitrospirae bacterium GWC2_42_7
TTTTTACGCAGATCATTAAGTCGATCCCTGTCAGCGCAAATACGAACATAGAACTTATAGATAGTCAAGGCACGATAATCGCGTCAAATGACCCGAACCGCATACTGACCGTCAGCGACCACAACAAATTCCTGGGCAACCTTATAGCCAACAAGAAAAGCTCTGTGGTAACATGCCACCGCTGTCACCTGAAAGAGACCAAAAAAATAAGGACGAGCGACATGCTCGCCTTTGCTCCTCTTTCAGCGGCCCCGTGGGGGATCTCGATAAGAGAGCCTCAGGATATCGTTTTTTCTCCCACAACAAAATTGAAGAAGGGGTTCTTCATTCTGAGCTTCATTTCCGTGCTGACTGCGCTGGTCCTGGGCGTGGGCTTGAGCAGGAGCATCGTAAGACCAGTGCAGTCACTGATAAACGCGACACAAAAGATTGCGCTGGGGAACCTCTCCGACCCCATTATGGTCAGGAGCAGGGAC
>MHDW01000091.1:15911-18045 GCA_001803645.1 Nitrospirae bacterium GWC2_42_7
GGATCGAACTCGCCGAATCACTCGACAAAATACAGAGGCATAATCTCGAACTGGAGCTTCGTGTTTCTGAGAGGACACAACAGATAAGGCAGAGCCGCCATAAAGTTAAAACTCTCCTGAAACAGGTGATCTCTTCGCAGGAAGAAGAAAGAAAGAGGATAGCAAGAGGACTGCATGACGAGATACTTCAGGACATGTCTGCGTTTCTCATTAAGCTTGAGATCTGCAGGCTTTATCCCGAACAGATCACTCTCAAAAAAATAGATGAAATGAGAAGCATAATGCTAAAAACAATAGACAACATTCATAACGTCATCCAGAACATGAGACCCTCAATACTTGATGACCTCGGCCTCGGGGCCGCGATCAAATGGCTCATTGACAAACATCTTGGCGAAAAAGGAATAAACTGCTATGTCACTATCGAGGCTGAAACAAAGAAGATATTCAATCCACGGCTGGAGATCACCTTGTTCAGGATAATTCAGGAGGCGATCATCAACATAGCGCGACATGCTGAGGCCGATAATGTCTTTGTGATGCTCAAGGCGAGAAAGGATGCTGTCATTTTTGAGGCAGAAGACGATGGTGAGGGATTTGATGCGCATTCCATGTTACCATATACTCTCGGGCTTCTCGGAATGAAAGAACGGGCTTCGCTAGTGGATGGGAAACTGGAGATATGTTCAGCTCCCGGAAACGGCACGCGGGTGAGTTTAAAAGTACCCTTGGGGAAACCATCGGAGGAAAATGTCTAAGATAAGAGTCCTGATAGCTGACGACCATACTCTTGTGCGGGAAGGGATCGCCGCATTTCTTAAACTCTCTGAAGATATAGAGGTCATCGCAGAGGCGTCCGACGGTCTTGAAGCAATAGAGAAGGTGAAAAAATTTAATCCCGACATCGTCCTTATGGACATCGCCATGCCGAAACTCGGTGGCCTTGAGGCAACGGTTGCACTTAAGAAAATCAATCCGGACATAAAGATCCTCGTCCTCACACAATATGACGACAAGGAATACATATCGCGTTTTCTCAAAGCCGGTGTTTCAGGGTACCTCCTGAAGCGTGCAGTTGGTAATGAGCTCATTACCGCCATAAGGGTGGTCAACCGTGGTGAATTCTATCTCTTTTCGTCCCTTGCCTCAGAGGTTGTGGCAGGATATCTCGGGAAAGACAAAGAGGACGCAATGCAAGACCCTTATGATAAACTCACTGACAGGGAACTGCAGGTACTGAAGCTCATCGCAGAAGGCTATACGCAAAAGGAGATCGGTGATATGCTTTCCATCAGCACAAAAACAGCTGTTGCTCACCAGACGAATCTCAGCGAAAAGCTCGGCATAAACAGCAGGGCCGGACTTATTAAATTCGCCATTCAAAAGGGAATAATAAAAATAGACTGAAAGGGAAAAGGGGGATAGCTCAGAGCAGTATCCCCCTCGTCTCTTATTATTCTGCCAGTTTCAGCTCTTTTGCAGCAACCTTGATGTCATCGTCAGTAAGTTTTGCGTGAAGCTTGGCCTTTGGGCCTTCCTTCACAGCTTTCAGCAGCTCGGCAGTGGTCTTGATCTTCTTTTTCTCTATGACCTTGTCCATTGCCTTCTCTTTTTTATGGCATTTTACACACTTATCTTCAGCCTTTCCGGCTGTTTCGGCAGTAATACCAATAGATGCAACCCCCATAATGAATAAGAGGGCAACTATAATTGATGTAAGCCTTTTCATTGTATCACCTCCTTTTTTTTAGCATTTAATTTGGGCCTTACCGCCCAATTTAACTAAAATAAGTTCGACCTCACATTCTTAATGCTGAAGAGTTTCCAAAGCCCCTTTGACCTTCTTTCCCTATAGAACTCTCAGCTCCGTGCATGCCTTAATCTTCAGGGAGAATTCCCTTTTTCTTTCAGATCATAAGTCTTTTTTTCGTCGTGTTCTCCGCTTTCATCCGTTTTCGTCCCCTCGATTCTTTCAAGTTCAACAGGATGTTCACGGACCATTCTCTCTCTTGATATGTACCCGGTAAGTATGCTTGTATCAAGCGGGAACACCTCGGGACTGAATATAGAGTTATATATATGCCATACTGCGATCAGCACCACAATAACGAGGGCCTCATTTGAATGCAAGGCC
>MHDW01000091.1:18062-22228 GCA_001803645.1 Nitrospirae bacterium GWC2_42_7
GGGGATGAGCTCTCCCGGCATCAGGCGTGTCATGATCGTGGGAAACCAGAGTATGATCCCGGTTGAGAGCATCAGAAGACCACCGGTAAGAATTCCCCAGTATTCGAACTTCTGTTTGTAGCTGTACCGGTCGCATCGGGCGGGAGAATTCTCCATGCCGATGTAATACTTCATATCATGCGTTGCATTCGTGAAGTCATCCTTGTTGATCAACATAGAGGGCTGCCATCTTTTCATTGCAACCCCTATGGTCGCAATAATGATATGCGAAAGTATCAGCATCATAAAAACTACCCCGGTATAGCGATGGATCAATCTGATAGCATCAATTCCCCCAGCCCTCAAAATAAGCCAATAAGATATGTCGAGAGTGAAATATTTTTGGGAAAGTCCGGTAGATACAAGGACCACGAAGATCACTACTACAAGCCAGTGTTCAAGGATCCGGGCTGTACCGAACCTTCTAATGGTATTATCTTTGCCTGTATTCGCAGTGAGCATATGGGCCTCCTCTTTATCTGTCCATCGCATAACGCCAGATGTGCAATAAGATCTGCAGAAAAAATCCTATCACCATGACCGGGATAAAGATCTTATACAGCAGATTGACAATAAAAACAAGCGGGGCGCTCTTTATGTTCGGTTCATAATGGGAAAGCCAGGCATCCGGAAAATCTTTCGGAGCATTCTGGTGGCACTGGCGGCACCTCTTGACCAGGTTGATCTTCAGTATTGCCGCTTCTGTGCCTCTTGTGCTGCTGATGTTATGTGTTCCATGGCAATCGATGCAGACCGCTATCGGCCTGGACGGTTTGTAAAGGGATCCGCGCTGTTTCTTATAAAAACTCAGGGTCACCCCATGAAAGTCAGACAGATAGGTTTTCACCACATCGATAGAAAGGCCGTACTTATCCATGACTGCTTTGTTTGCATGGCAATTGCCGCACATTTCCGGTATCATTTCGTGGTACTCCATCATGAGGGGATTTTCGATGTCATGGGCTTTATGACAGTCTATACAGATAGGCACATCCTGATTATGTTCGTCAAAAAGGGCCTTTCCGTGAACACTATTAGCATAGATATTATATATTTCAGGATGGCACTGCTGACACCTCTTGGTGGTAACAGCTCTGTCCTTGCTGCCGTGAGCTATGGAATGGGCACCGTGGCAGTCGGTGCAGACAGGGGCTTTCAAGTTTCCCTGGCTGAGCATGGAATAGTGGATGCTTTCCATGGTCTTGGTGTATTTATCAAAATGACAGCGTCTGCAGCTCTCCGCGGAAGCAAGGGTGTATTCCCTTTTTGTCCTGAAGTTCCTCTGAGGATGCTCTTCTGAGGAAAAACCGTAGTGACAGTCAGAACAACTAAGATTATTATGCACAGACTTTTCAAGGGCGGCCCTGTCTATCATGACTGAGACAGTCTCTCCGTTCCTGAAAGACATATTCAAACCATATCCGTGACAGCTCAGGCAGTAATTCTCTTCATTCACAAAGGTCTTGCCGCCCGATACCGGAGTGACTGTATGTGCGCCGTGACACTCAGTGCAGATATTTGGCAGGCCTTTTTTCTCGCCGCGAATCAGGCTTGCATGAATCGGCTTTTGCCCGATCTTATCATCAGGGTGGCAATTCCTGCATACGCGGGAGGCCATGACCTGGTACTGTTTAAGAGACCTGAACCTTCTTGATGGGTGTTTATCCGCAGAAAACTCCGGGTGACAATCAGAGCACGTCAGAAAATTATGCACACAGGCCTTGAACTGCCCGGCATCCACACGGGCTGTCACTGTTTCGCCATTCTGGAATTTCTTGAGTATCCCCTCTTTTGCATGGCAATCTAAACATGCGAGGGCCTCGTCAGATAAGGCCACTTCTTTTGCACCGGCAAAATCAGTGAAAACAGCTAATGCGATGAACTGCAACAACAATAAAGCAATTATGCCTTTTTTCACTTTCATGAACACCCCACACGTTCGCGTCTGTTCGTTCTCTCTTTGCCATCCTTAATAAAGCTCAGGAGGACAATAATATCATTGTGGACCTGTTGACCCATCCCTCCCTTTTGCAAAGGGAGGGATGGGTTGGATTCTCGAATCAATGTCTTCACATTGCTCCTAATTCCTCAATGAGAGTATACATGCTAATGGGCCTCAAAATCAGGGTCCTGCCTGAGCACCGGCATCCTGTTCAATATCCAGCGGAACACGAGAACATGAAGAGTCGCTATGCAGAGCACAACAGCGACTTCCTGCCACCGCGGAATAATGTGATGGAAATGTCCGGGGAGGTTCCAGTTAAACGTTATTATGACTATATTTACTCTGTTCAGAATTATCCCTGCAACAGCAGCAAAGGCAGCAAATCTGACTGTTCCTACGCTTTTCTTCTTCACGCCCAGGGAAAATATGAGACCCGGAAGAAGGACAAAGCCCAGGAGTTCAACGAGGAACCAGTATCCGTAAGGAGTGTTCAGGAGATACCAGTTGTTGTCATGAGCTACCCCGATCACTTTGAGTGCGAAATAAACATATATGCCTATCCCTGCGCCCTTTCCAAGTCCAAGAGTCAACCTGTCCAGGCTCCCAAGAAATATAGCGTCGCAACGGTTCTTCAGGAAACGGGAGGCAAGTGTGCTTACCATGATCACCATGGCAAGGGCCGCATAAACACTGGAGCTCAGGAAAAACACCGGTATGTATGTAGAATACCAGAGTGGATGGATCTTCCCGGGCGCTAACAGGAACATGCCTCCGAGTGCTGATTGGTGGAGCGTAGACAGGATTATTCCGGCAATGGTCATACCGATAGTCACCATAGTTGCCCATTTGCGGGTCCTTCGTGCCTTTAGCCATTCGAAAATTGCCGGGCTGAATTCAATTAACTGGACAGTCAGGTAAGTAGAGACATGCCAGGCCACCAAAAACAGGATCGAGGCAGTGCCGAACCCTATCGCCATGGGATAATAGATACGCCATGGTCTCCCAAGGTCGGTCAACAGATAGATGACAGCAAACAAATAGCCCAAAAGGCCTGTGAGAACAGCGAGTCTGACGATAGGCTGATATTTTTTAAAACCAAAGATGTAATATGCAGTGGCCATTACAAAACCTGTCGCCGAAAGAGGGACACCACCAAAAAGTCCCCAGCCGAGGAGCAGGCCCCAGGGGTACTCATTGGAAGCATCGGTGACAGTTGCAAGGCCGTAGATAAAGCGCATTGCAATGAGGGGCAGCCCAACCGCGAGTATGAAACTCGCCACAATATTAAACGGAGTAATAAGCGATTTTATATATTCGGGCCAGGTCATGCCCATCAAAAGCTTGTCCATAAACCAGGAACGAAAATCTTCTGTTCTTACTGCAGTAGAATTACCCATGTTTAACCTCCTCTTTCTTCTCGCCTTCAGTCTTTTCCTTGTCTATTTCTTCGCGATGGCGCAAGGCCGCATAACACATTCCAAACAGGGCCGGCCATACCGTGAAGACGAGGGGGACCGCAGCAAGAAACCCTTTTGTCTCTTCCAGAAGTGGTCTTGTAGTAAGGTTCGTCGGAAATCCTAGTTCGCCAAAAGGAACGCCGGATATATACAGCCAGCTTGTTCCCCCTGCCTCCCGTTCTCCGTAGATATGATCAATGTACCTGTCCGGTTCCTTTGCTATCTTCTCACGCGCAAGCTTGAGTATATCGTTCCTTTTTCCGAAGGTTATCGCCCCTGCAGGACAGGCATCAGCACACGCAGGTATGCCGCCCTTCTTTACCCTTCCGTAGCACATCGTGCACTTCACTATCTTCGGCTCCAATGCACTCTCATAATCATAAGCCGGGACATAAAAAGGACACGCTGCCATGCAATAGCGGCACCCGAAACAGAGGTCTTCGTTATATACAACAGGGCCCTCTGCTGTCTTTGTGTATGCATGAATGGGACAGGCGGTGGCGCACGCCGGCTCGTTACAATGATTGCATTGAATTTTGCGATATAAAGGCTTGTCCTTGTCTTTCGGATTAGGATACTGGTTTACAACTGTATAAGCGTTTGCATCAGGCCTTCTTGTTTTCTCAAAGACCGCCTTTTCATCAAAAGGAACCTCCGGCTCAGGCAGCTCGTTAGCTTCATTACAAGCCTGCTCACAACTGCGACAGCCCACACATGCAGTCAAA
>MHDW01000092.1 GCA_001803645.1 Nitrospirae bacterium GWC2_42_7
GACTGGGCAGGATACTTGCTCTCGTTGCCATTTGCAGCCATAGGTTTCATGCAGACCGAATCTTATAATGGATTTGCCAAATGGTTATCGCCGGGCGAATTAGGTCATTCAATTATTTACACTTTGCTCATTTTCTTCTTGTATTATATTTTTACTTCAACCTTCAATATGCCGAGACATATCATCGATTCGCTGAAACTCAAAGGCGGAAGCCTGGAAGTTCCTGTAAACGAAAACGCTGAGAATTATATCGATCGTGTTTTAGAGGTAATGGCTTTCCCCGGTGCCATATATTTATGTTTGCTATACTTTCTCCCGGAGATTCTGATAAGGTTTGATTTCCCAATATTTCTGGGAGGAGTTGTTTTTATTATAACAGTGGCCATTCTTCTTGACCTTTTCGCAGAGTTTAGTCTTAGAAAAAAGGCGGGTCAGCTGATAAAGGTTGGAGAATTTCAAGACATTCAAAAAGCAGGACTTCTTAAGGCAATTCTCGAACAAAAAGGCATCCCTTGTCTGTTGCAAGGATACTATCACAGGTCCTTGCTCTATTTCTTCGGCCCCTATATCGAAATTTCCGTTCTTGTACCTAAAGAGAAAAGTGATGAGGCGCTGGAACTGGTGGAACAATATATTCCATAAGCTGTCGTCTTGCCTGCTTGTTACACCTTTCACCCTTCACTATTCACCATTCGCGTTTTACAAAAAAACTTCTTGTTTTTTCAATTACAACGTTCTATCATTAAGAAATTTTGTACGGTAGGAGATTAGCTAGTGGATGGGAGAAAAAAAACGTCTTTACAAGTGAAATCAAGTCTTAAATTTGCTTCTTTAATAATTGCTGCTATTTTCCTTTTCATCTGTATTGTTCTATTAATAAAACCCTCATATGCAATGCCTTGGCACGGTACTGTCTTAGATGTAGAAAGCGGACAGCCGATAGAAAATGCTCTGATCGTAAGGTCATGGTTCAGAGAAACCGCTACGCCAGCTGGCGCAGTCACTGAATTTAAAGGAGCAAAGGAAGTTGTATCCGATACAGATGGGAAATTCTGGGTTCCCGGGAAACTACATGCGCCGGATATTCCACTTATATCTATGACCATAGAGGAGAGCCCGGGTATATATAGAGCCGGATACAAATTTCTAATTTTGGAGAAAAAGAAATCTGTTATTAAACTCGAAAAAATCCCAACCTTTCTTGATATAAGAAAAAAGGAAATGGAGAAAGCCAAAGACAAGTACTGGAACATATCTGGACCAACCAGTGTATTGAGTGACAGCATCTCAAGGGAAGAGGAATTTATTGAGTGCCGAAAACATTATGTTAAAAAAAATCCTACTCCAGCATTATCGGAAACAAAAGCTCCTGCTCATGTTAGCTCTGCCGGAAGCGGAACCAGTATCGCAAGGGTATTAGAGGACACAATTCAGACAAAAAGAACGGAAAAGCCTCGTAAACAAATAGCTGTGGCTCCTCAAAGTTCACTGGTCACAGTTGTTAGCCCAAAAGGACAAAGTATGGCGCATTCTTTTAGCACTCCAGGCCCTTGTTTTGGAGTAGCAAAGGAAGGTCTGATAGCTTGTCGCATTCGGGTCTTATCAGACCGGAACAAGGCAAATAGAGAGCGTAGCGAAGCAGCATGGTCTTTAAGTCTTTCAAAAAATCAAAAAGTTTTTCTTCCTCTGGTTAATGCTCTTAATGATGAGGACGACATTGTGAAAGCCGGGGCAGCCGCTGCTTTAGGGAATTTAGGAGACCCGAAAGCAATCCCTTATCTCATTAAGACCCTGGACAACAAAAACCCTGAAGTCAGGCAAAAGGCTGCTTCTGGTTTAGGAGAGCTCAAGAATGCAGGTGCGGTAATCCCGCTAATAAAGTCCCTCAATGATAAAGATCTGCTTGTAAAGCTGGCGTCAGCAGATGCGCTTGCAAAGATCAAAGACCCGCGAGCAATAGACCCCTTGATCCATGCATTACGTGATGAAAACACCCATATGCAGTCCAGGTCCCGCATGGCGTTGATTGAAATTGGAAGACCTGCAGTAGAGTCGCTTATTAATGCTCTTGCGGATGAAAATAAAGGCATTCAAAAAGAGGCTGCCTATGCGCTCGGGGCAATACATGACCCAAGAGCCATAGAACCTCTTATAGAACTTCTCAATTCAGACAAAGAAGGGGTTTCATGGGTTGCGGCAAGGGCATTGGAAAAATATGAAGACCAAAGAGTAACAGAGGCCCTTGTTGTTGCTTTAAGATCCAATAAAGTATATTTGAGGAGCACCATAACTGAAGTTTTATACAGGTATCGAGGCCCGCTATTAACTGAACATTTGATCGATGCAACACAAGATAAAGATCCAGAGGTACGGAAGGAAGCAATATATATTCTGGATGTTGTTAAGGACCCGAAGGCTGTGGACCCGTTGATCATTGCTCTAAAGGACAAAACTCCTATAGTCCGGAAAGCTGCAGCTCATTCACTTTCTTTCTCCGGAGAATCAAAAACTGCAGAAGCACTTATATCCACTTGGAACGATCAGTATTCTGAAGTAAGACTGGCTTCCTCAATAACATTGGTCCGGATCGGAGTACCGGCAATTAAGCCGTTGCTGGCGGCTCTTGTCAGTAAGAATTCATATTATCGTTGGCGAGCAGCATGGTGTCTGGGCAAAATCAAGGACCCTGTCGCAGCAGACAGTATTTCCGCACTTTTAAATGACAAGGTCTCGGAAGTCAGATGGATAGCAGTAGATGCTTTAGCTGAAATTGGAGATAATAGGGTCGTTAAGAAACTTGCTGAATTTTGTAATGACAAAGATGCAGGGATGAAAAGCAAGATTGAAGCATCATTATTGGAACTATCAGGAAGAAATGTCTGCCGGGAACAGATCATTCAATAAAGGAAGGGCGGTTTTTAAAACCCGCCCTTCCTTCTGACAGGACTACATCGCAAGGCAAACCGGATATTCACTTGCCGTTTCCGCAACAGCATTGAGACCACTTCTTTTTCATCTCTTCGCCACAGCAGTTTTTCAAGAAGGTCTCGCATTTCTCTTTGAGTCCTTCGCCCTTGATATCAATGCGAAGTCCATCATCTGTCTCTGTGACCTTCATATTGCAACACTCTTTTTCCATTCCTTGTCACCTCCTTTCATAATAGTAGTATTCTAGAACAATCGAACTGCCTGACCAAAAAAAACTACTTCATGAGATCTTTTATGGAATCCAACACTTCGGTATTAACCTTACAGCGATAGACCTGCCCCTCACGCTCGCATGTAATAAGCCCTGCATTCTGGAGCTCCTTAAAATGATGCGATACAGTTGACCTCGAAAGGCTCATGCAGTCGCAGATTTTTGTGAAGGCCTTCTCGAGGCTGCCTCCTACAGGACAGCAGGATTCTCCTTTAATGCGAAATTCCGCTCCTATCTTAGAGCCTTCAGGCGAACAGCAGTTTTTGTATATCATCATGAATATCTTCAATCTCTGCTCATTAGAAAGGGCCTTAAAGATCTTTGTGTAGTTCGATAGTTTCATGAACATAGAATAATCTTCTTTTAATTTATTGTCAAGGATTTTTTTAGAAACCCTTGTTTTCTTTTTTGTCCTTCAGCCCTTCACCTTTAGCCTTTAGTTCTTTCACTATTCACCATTAACTATTAACTGTTAACTTTTCTTTACCAGCCTCTCACCATTTGCCCTTCGCCTTTTACCCTTTTGCCTCCTGTCCTTTCCCTATTCCCTATTCACTATTCACGAGTTACTCTTCACGCCTTTAGCGCACTGAAGATATTAAATTGCGCTGTTCACCTGATACTCTGCACCGAGATAATACTCTCCGATGTGAGAATTACTGCTTGAATCCTTGTAGACTCCCTCGCCCATTTATACAACGCAAGAAATAACGCACTTAAAGACGTTTCTGAAACTTTTGGAAAGAGAGGATTTCAGAGAAGCAGCGTAAAATAACATCAAGATGAAAGACTTGGTCCTAATTCCTATACTGATCTATCATTTTCCGCAGCACTTCTTGTATTTCTTCCCACTGCCACACGGACAGGGTTTGTTACGGCCGGTTTTCCTCTTTTGCTCGATGGGTTTATCAGTCAGTTTTCGCAGCCTTGATAAGTCTCTAGTTATGGTGTCCATTTTGGCGATACGCTCCCACTTGAATTCGAGGTTGATGCCAAATCTCAACGAAGCATCTTCAGGGAGAAAGCATATGCCAAACCAACTGTTAGCCCGTTCGGTATATTTTCGCCGCTCGCAATGTGCTTGCAATCTTGGCGCCGCAACTTGGATGGGTTCATTATTGCAATGAATCGTAAGCCCTGTGCTAACGGCTCCAATTCCAACAGTAAAATCGTGGCTTTTCCCATCTTCTCTTGCCTGGCTCGCAATCTTGTCGATACCCTTGCTTACATCGATGACGGTTTTCTCACTAAGAGTCAGTAATATAAATCCAAGATCAATCGTCGCTGGGTCGGGCCTTGCTTCGATTTGCTTGACGAAGTGCCCCAAGGTTGTGGCTGCCAATCGGGTTAATATGCCGTCCGGAGTTCTCTTGCCGGGGACATTATCACGTCGAACGAGCATCGCCACATCTAAGTCCGTAGATATTTCATCAGACAGTAGTACCATGTCAAGCTTGTCGCTTAACCACAGATTATTCTTGAGGTGATACGATAAAATCGTTAACTCGTGCGATGCCAGCAGCTTATCTGAATACTTTGTCCGACGATTCACATAGCTAAGTAGTTGCAGTGGAGAGTCCAACATCTCCGTAATCGCGTCAAGAGTAAAAACATCTAGAATAAACGGAGGTGGCGTTATATTGGTTGTCTCATAATTTAAGAATTGCCGTGCTTGGAAGCTCAATCCTGGATAGTGATCAGAAATTACGCAAAGGATGTATACTTCCTTGAGCGTCATGGGGAGCGCTATTTCCCTTGAATCTTTAGCTATAAGCTTGTAATTGGCATCGCCTAACAGCTTTGCGCAAGTATATGCCTGATCACATGAGTCTTGGATGCTCTTCTTGAAGTCGTCACGAATTTGGCCGTCGTTCCCTCTTCTTGCCTCAAGGGTCAGTCGTTTGGACTTTGCTTGAAGTACTATCGCACGGTTTCCAAAGATTACTAAAACGTCAATTTCACCGACTGTCTTGCTTTTTGATTCAACAATATCAACATTCGAGTAGACATTGTCTTTGCCGAATATATGCACCAGACGCTCTTCAGCGAATTCTTCAGTAAACCTGCCTCTGTGTATCATAGCGGTCGTAACGTATGTACTGTCAGCTACCATCCAATAGAAGGGAGCTTCGTATAGTGCTTCAACTAGGCTGTAAATCTGGAAGAGAACGTACTCATCGTGTCTAGTGCGTAGCAGCGGTGAAGCATTTGCAATATTGAAATCGTTTAGTGCTGAAAAGTTATAATTTCGCTCTTCTTCTGGAACGGAGAATGCAGTCAACACTTTGGCAACTGTGTCGCAATCAATGTGTGATAGATCTGCAACTTCTTGAACCGTGAACACGTAACATGGTAGAAAGGTCCAATGCTCTGGAGGCTTCTCTCTCAACTTATTCAGTATTGTATTTGATTTTTCGTCCTGAAGCTTTCCGACCGTGTAAACAACGTCTCTGGCTGTTTGTATTGAAAAGCCTTTGTTGGCCATGAGCCACTCATCATCGTTAGCATACTTTCTTGGAGAAAACTCGCGATACTGAAAGCTATATGCTGACTCACCACCATAAAAAATTGGTTCCCTCAGCATTGCTCCACTGGTAAAGGGATTGATCTCCTGACCAACAATCTTATTAGGATCTAGAGCGTCCCGAAATACTTCGTTCATGGAATCATGAATCTCCTGCAGTAGTGACTCAGTTTTGCCTAAGTAAATTTGAATTACGTTTGCATCAGGCAGGCTATAATCGATTTCACTTTTTATTAGGAGACCAATAAGAGTGGATATTTCAGTTCGGATCAAATGGGTCTTCGAGTAAAGATGCTGCATATTTTCTGGCTTCATTTCTTCTGAGTAGCTAATCATACAATCGCGAAAGCATAGGTAAGCAATCGCATGTACATATCCCGGCAATGAACAAAGCTTCGCTAGGTCATCAAATATCTCCTGCTCTTGTCTCATTTATATCAACTCCGAAAACTTCTTATCGATAATTGTGGTAAGCTGACAAATAATCTGATTAATATCTGCTTTAACTCTATGCAGGCCACAACGTAACAGAAGATGCCTGTTGTCCAGTGTCTCATAGACAGTTAGTAGATAGATGGAAACTGCCCCGATATTATCGGAATTTGTATATTATTCAGACAACGCTCTACTTTCCCCATAGTTGATTGCCAATGTAACTTACTATATTTTATAACTTTTTAAAAGTGCACACTTCTGTGAGTAGTTGATTACAGCGCAATTTTTATTTTTTGGACGGATTTTGATGACATTGATAAATTAATCAACTTGTCACCCTCTTTCCACTCCAGCAAATCAGAAGAGGATGAAACAACAGGCTTTATGCCTGTCTCCTGATTCAGTTATAATCTAAACATCACGATTCTTTTAAAGCAGTATGCATGAACTGAATAGAAGAACGATATTTGAGTAAAACGGTCCGGAGGTGTTGAACTTGTCGATCAAAAAGTTCCTTTTTATAGCAATTACAG
>MHDW01000093.1:0-147 GCA_001803645.1 Nitrospirae bacterium GWC2_42_7
TTACGGCCATTGAAATGGCGCAAGTCATGAAAAAACTGTGAAGTCTGAAGTCGGAAGTCAGAAGTCTGAAGCTGAAAGACAAAAAGAAACAGTTCTTTTTCGATTCACGATTCACGATTCACGATTCACGGTCCTATGAACCGCCGT
>MHDW01000093.1:193-9028 GCA_001803645.1 Nitrospirae bacterium GWC2_42_7
CACAAGGGAAGCCTGAAATTGAACCAAAGCATGATTTTTGGGCTGACAAGGAAGAAAAAAAAGACGTAAAAGAGTTTGCTGAAAACATTGTTAACGGCACCATCGCTAACCTCAGCGAGATAGACGCGGTCATAAAGAAAGCTGCTGAGCACTGGGACATGAAAAGGATGGCTGCTGTTGACAGAAATATTTTGCGTTTTGCAGCCTATGAGATCCTCTACAGAAAAGACATTCCTCCGGCAGTAACAATAAACGAGGCTTTGGAGATTGCAAAGAAGTTCTCGTCTTCAGAATCACCGCCTTTCATAAACGGCCTGCTTGACAAGATCGCGCGGAACGCAGGAAAAACATAAGTGATTTATGTATGCAGTACTTTCAGATGTCCACTCCAACCTTGAAGCCCTGAAGTCTGTACTGCAAGAGATGTAGAGTTCTCGAATATCCATATTGCTTTTTCCCCTGGAAATTAATAATATTAATCACTTATTTCAAAGGGGGATTGGATTTGACAAGGAAGTCCCGAAAGAAAGAAGAAGATATAGATTCCTGTAAGCAACAACTTCACAAAGGCCACAGGGAACGTTTGAGGGAACGCTTTCTCAGAGAGGGGCTGGACAACTTTGAAGACCATCAGGTTCTTGAGCTGCTTTTGTTTCAGGCGATTCAACGACAAGACACAAACCCTATTGCGCATAGACTAATACAGAGATTCGGCAGTTTTTCGGCTGTGCTTGAAGCTGATCCAAAGGATTTAGCCGTAGTTGAAGGAGTTGGAGCGAAGGCTGCTGCTTTTCTTTCTATGGTTCCTCAAGTGACCCGTCGATATTTTTTGGACAGGATCAAGCATACGCGCAAGCCTCTGAATACCTCTGAAGCTGCTGCTGAATATCTTGTCCCTCTTATGGCAGGACGTTCTGAAGAAGTATTCTATGTGATCTGTCTTGATTCTCAGCTCCGTGTCCTTTATCCTGCTTTGATAAGTGAAGGCACGGTCAAGGACGCCCTCGTACATCCAAGGCATGTAGTGGAGGCCGCTGTAAGACATAAGGCTGCCTCTGTCGTCCTCGCTCATAACCATCCAGCCGGGACTGTGCGGCCGTCGAAACACGACCATGCTATTACCAAGCGACTGGTCCAGGCACTTGGGGGAATCAATATACAGGTTGTTGACCACATTATTGTGGCAGGCGAGTTGACTTACAGTTTTTCCAGGGAGGGAACGCTGCCGATGTATGAGGGGGAAGAGTGGGGAAAATGATTTTCAAGAAAAAAGAAAAATTTAAGCAGGCTGGCAACAATAGGAAAGTAAAATAAAACGATCCTTGGTTTACTTTACAAGATAAAAGTAAACTTAAATATTGACAAGTTTACTTTTTAGGCTCAAAGTAAACTTATTTTTGAGTGTATTTGAATGAGAACTGAAACTATTAGAACGAGGGCAGTCAACTCGATCTCGTATGGATAGGAAAGGATAAGTGCCGAGACAGAAAGTAAGATTATTAAAGGATGGTATATAATCAAAAAATAACAAATTAGTAAACTAGTTGTAATTGTATTTAATATTGACTTATTGCATTTTATCTGCAATAATTAAGCTAAAATAATGCAATAGGATGGTTTTTAAATATGTTAATAGAATTTAGCGTAACCAATTTTCGTTCTTTCAAGGAAAAGCAAACTCTTACCTTGGCTGCCAGCAAGTATTTCAGGGAACATGATGAGATCAACTGTTTTGATCCAGGGATAAAGGGGTTGCCCAAGCTCTTGAGGTCAGCTGTGATCTATGGGCCAAATGCTTCAGGCAAAAGTAATTTGATAGCTTCGCTTTCTTTTGTGAAATTTATGGTTCTTTCTTCAGCTAAAAAAATTCAGGAGGGTGATGAACTTGATATTATCCCTTTTCTCCTTGATCAGACAAGTAAAGACAAAGATTCTGAATTTGAACTTATTTTCTTGGAGGGTGGGATCCGATATCAGTATGGCTTTGCGTTAAATAGAAAGAGGGTATGTCGTGAGTGGTTAATCGCTTATCCTGAAGGCCGACCCCAGAAATGGTTTGAAAGAGTCTGTAGACCTAATGACGAAGGGGACACATACGAATTCGGATTGAAGTTTCAAGGGGGCCGTTTGCGTCAAGATTGGAAAAGCGCAACACGTAGTAATGCCTTGTTCCTCTCTGTAGCTGTACAATTTAACAGCGAACAACTAAAGCCAGTTTTCAATTGGTTCCAAAAGCACTTAAGGATAATCGGACCTCCGATGTTTCTTCATCCGGGCTACTCTTTATCCGTTTGCGAAACTGATGATGGTAAAAAAAGGATTGTAGATTTTCTAAATGCTGCCGATTTAAGCATTAGTGATCTTGGACTGGACAAAAAAAATATTTCTCATGAGAATTTGCCTGAGGATATGCCGAATGATATGAAGGAGCAAATACGTAAAGACAAGGGTAATCTTGAGGTTGTTGACCTTAAATTTATGCATAGAAATAGCGAGACTGGGGAACTTGTTCCATTCAACGTCAAGAACGAATCGCAGGGTACAAGAAATCTTTTTGCATTTGCCGGGCCTTGGCTTGATGTAATAGGCAACGACAAAATACTGTTTGTGGACGAGATTGATTCAAGCCTTCATCCCCTGATAGTCCATCAGCTTGTGCGCCTGTTGCACCGGTCAGGTAGCAAGGCCCAACTTGTCTTCACAACGCATGATACGACGATACTTTCACAGGACATTATGCGCAGAGACCAGGTTTGGTTCATAGAAAAGGACAAGTCAAATGCTTCGAAACTTTATCCCCTATCTGACTTCAAGGTGCGTGAGCATGAGGCGCTTGAGAAGGGATATCTCCGTGGTCGTTACGGCGCTATCCCAATTGTCAAAGAGTTTATCGACTCATGAGCCAAGTTCGCATACGGGAGAATGCATCACTTCGACGTCAGCGCAAGAACCCACGTGAGCCATATGACGTTGTTCTAATTGTCTGTGAAGGCTCCAAGACCGAACCGGCATATTTCACAGCCCTTAAGAATGAACTGAGACTTAGCAGTGCTAATATTAGTATCTACGGGAAAGAGTGCGGGTCAGCTCCGCTGTCAGTTGTTGACTATGCTATCGCAGAGTTCAATAAGTCCAGAGACTATAACCGTGTTTATTGCGTTTTTGATAAGGACCGTCATGAGACCTATGAAGCTGCACTTGAAAAAGTAAGCCGCACAAAACTACGGGGTGGAGCGAAATTCTTTGCTATAACTTCAGTGCCCTGCTTCGAGTACTGGCTGCTTCTGCATTTTGCTGAAACAGCACGTCCTTATGGGGCATCTGCAAGTTTTTCTCCATGCGAAGAATTATTGAGGGACTTGAAAGTGCATATTGGCGACTATGAAAAGGGGAATGATGTTTTCGGCATTACATATCCCTTGATTGATCAAGCAATAAGGCGGGCTGAACTTCGAGAACGAAACTGTGCTACCGATAGAAACGACAATCCCTCGACAAAGGTGCATCATCTGATTACTTATTTGCGAAAAATAAAGGAAAACTCTTGAAATTGTTGTTTGCTAGAATTCGAAGAATGCAGGCTAAGGCAGAAGAGATTTCACGGCGGCAACTGGGTGCAGATCGTGATTTACAAAGGTGCCAATCCGACCTTTTTGCCAAAGTCTTCCGGGGAGGACTGTAGGATGATACAGAAGATAATCCATTGTTGGGGGGTAAGTAAGTGTTCCTTAATAAACTTAAACTGATAAATTTTCGCTCATGCGCAGATACGACGATTAAGCTTCAAAAAGATTTGACCGTTCTTGTTGGGGAGAACAATGGGGGGAAATCGAATATCATTGATGGACTACGTCTGTTAACTCTTCCGTTGAATGGGCGTCGAGATCGCTATCCTGAAGACGAAGACTTAAGGCGTGGCAGCGCGGAACCGGATTTTCGGATTGAGGGTCAATACTCGGGCCTTAGCGACACACTAAAGGGGCTCTTGATATGCGCAGTTCCAAATCCAACCGAAAACCTTGCAATCTTCGGAATGCGTTATCATGCTAAGGCTGATGACTTTTTGCGGGGACGTACTATATTTTGGGCTGGCAAGTTCACAGATGCTGAACCAGAACTGGGCTCGACAGACTTGATTCGGCATGTATATCTCCCACCACTCAGAGACGCACAGAAGGCGCTTGACTCCGGTAGTGCTACACGAATACTCACTCTTCTCCAGCATTTTCTCTTAAGCGAAGATGAAAAAAAGGACTTCCTTAATCATGTAAGGAGAAAGGATGATCACAAAGTCGTTGAGTCGATTAATAGAGAGCTTGGTGCAGCACTAGAGAGCCTAACAAGCGGAGTACGCCCTCAGACCGCATCTTTGGGCTTTGCTTCTGAGGAGCTGCTTGATGTTGCGCGAGATTTGCGATTTAAATTGGCTGATGCAGGATTTAATCCTGAAAAAATTCGCTCCTCAGGTTTAGGCTATGCTAATCTCCTTTATATGTCTACGGTGCTTGTAGAGTTAGCCAAAGCCCGAGAGGCTGATTTAACCTTGTTTCTTGTTGAAGAACCTGAAGCCCATTTGCATCCTCAACTGCAAATGCTGGTGCTGGAATTTCTCTTAGACCAAGCCAGCAAATCGTTTCAGAAAGAGCCAATTCCGGGAAAACCAGAAGGGTGCGTTCAGGTCATAGTAACAACACATTCCCCGAATCTAACAGCGTGGGTGAAGCCCAAGCACCTCGTTGTAGTCCGATCAGTCAAAGATGAATCCGTTAGTCCTGCGGCTCATCAGACTCGTTCAGTTCCTATTGCAGACTTGGGTATTCGTCCTGCCGCGCTCAATAAAGTGAGTCGATATCTGGACGTGACCCGTTCAGCACTCCTTTTTGGAAACCGTGCGCTGCTGATTGAAGGAGTTGCTGAGTCTCTTATCATTCCAGTTATAGCAAAACATGTGGTTCTAAAAAATGATGCCGAGGCATGGAGACGATTCAAGGGGGCGGTGGTAGTGTCCATCGAGGGGGTTGACTTTAAGCCTTATGTGGAAATTCTACTACGCCGCTATGAGGGGGCAAGTGTAGTCGACAGGTTAGTCGTAGTTACTGACGCGGATCCGAGTGTGCCCGGCAATCGCAAGAGAGATCTTGAAAGAATGGCTTCGACATTTGGCGCCGCCCATAATCTGTCTGTTTATACAAACCAGCGGACTTTGGAGCACGAGTTGTTTGTGGCAGGGAACAAGAAGCTGCTGAAACTGGCATTTATGTCTATTCATAGAAATTCCGGAACAGACTGGGATACAAGAATCGAGAATATATCGACTGCTGATCAGCCGAACGCCTTTATAGCCCTGATTGAGGCAAAGAGGACAAGGAAAGGGGACTTGGCTCAGGAGATAGCTTCACGTATTGCGAAAGGCGCACCGATATCTGTCCCAAATTACCTTGAGCAGGCGATTAAATCATTGGTTGTGCCGTGACGCATTTCCCTTTGACTGATGAGCAACAGCGATTTGTCGAACACGATGGCGAAGCTTTCGTGAAAGCCTGCCCAGGGGCTGGCAAAACTCGGGCGATTGTTGGGCGCATTTATAGGATCAGTCAGACCCTTCTCCCTCGGAGGGGAATAGCAGTGCTATCATTTACCAATACGGCGGTGGATGAATTCAAAGAGCGTTGCCGTACCCAAGGATTGGAAAAGGTGTTGAGATACCCCAGTTTTATAGGGACATTTGATGCCTTTGTGAGTCATTTTATTGTGCTTCCGGCTGGGCTTCCCGGAGTACCGGCCAAACCAATTATTGTCGATAGCTGGGCAAGCCTCGGCATTGAGGTTCGCCTGCAAGGTGAAAAGGCGTTCCCTGGCAAGGGTGTGTCCCTGGACAAATTTAATGCTAAAGAGTGCACTATTGATCCACACTCCATTGGACATGCGGGGCTCAAAACGCACATTAAGGATCACAAAGGAGATTACGAAAAAGCAGCAGCATCATACAGGCAGAATCTTTGGCGTAAGGGCTTCCTAAGTTCAGCTGATGCTCGCATCATTGCCTTGAAAAACTTGGCGAAGGAAGGATGGGCCGCCAGTCTCGGAGGTGCCCTTGTCGCCCGCTTTCAGGAAGTAATTGTTGACGAGGCTCAAGACTGTAATCCGTTGGATTTGAAATTGCTAGAATGGCTTCGGCAGCATGGCTTGCCTGTAACTATTGTTTGTGATCCCGATCAGGCCATATACGGTTTTCGGCACGGTAACCCTACCGACCTCCAGTGTTTTGCGTCTATATATAAATCTGATAGCCTGTTCAGTTTTACTGGCAATTTCAGAAGCAGCTCTCACATTTGTTCTTTGGCCGCAACTCTTAGAGCGCGCACTCAACCAGATTATGCCAAGGGCAAAAACTCTACAATAACAATACCGATCCATGTTATATCATACAAAGGCAGTCCCGTTCCAAGTGCAGTGGGCCAATCTTTTATCCACATAGCCGAGAGCGTGGGGATTAAGCTTGATCAGACAAACATACTTGGACATAAGAGAAGGGCAGCTCTTCAGGCCGCAGGGATGGCGGCATCTGTTGTCTCGTCAGGTGATTCTAAAGTTGCATTGATCGCAGGCGCTGTCGGGGCATTTTGGTCTTCTTCCGGTTCAAGCAAGGAGAGGGAATCAGCTCTTCGAGCTGTAGAAAAATTGATCCTCCTTCTTATGGGTAAGATCGAGAAAGATGAACCGATAGCTAAAGCGGTTGAGCGAAACGGTATCCATGGCCGCTGGTTACGGCGTGTAGCACTGGAGTTGATAATGTCTCTTCCGATGAATTGCAAAGACAATAATGACGAACGGTCTGCTTGGTTGGAGGTACTTCGCGGTGCAGTTTCCGACTTGGGATTGGATTGTGCGGCTGGTTTTACTGTAAAGAGTTTCTTTCGTTGTCCAGCAAAAAACGAGTGGAGTAGATTGATCGATCAGGTGGCAACACCTGGACTTCAATGTGCGACTGTGCACGAAGCTAAAGGAAGGGAATACGAAGCTGTTTGTTTAGTAATTCCTCCCAATCGGGCTCCTTCCAATCATACTGAACAACTTATTGCAGCTTGGGAAGGGAGATTGAGCTCCGAAGCATTGCGTGTCGCATACGTGGGTATCACAAGAGCAAAAAAGCTTATTGCAATTGCGGTACCAGCTGCATATCAGCCGCGTCTGGCTAGCATTTTAACCCGTGCTGGAGTAACTTGGGAGTTGAAAGATTTGGCATGATAATAAATAATGATCTAGTGAACATATCTGCGAAGCTCTCAACTGAACTATTAATAGGGAAAAAGTTACTCCGTAACATGCCGCTTAAAGGGTTTGTCTGTAAACAATGCGGGAACTGCTGTTTAAATCTTTCTGATGCCTATTCAACGTGTGTTGATGAGAAAGATATAGAAATGTGGGAGCAGGCGGGAAGAAGCGATATTCTGGCATGCGTCGCTTCCATACCTATCGGCGAGGGCTCTTTTGTCTACGACATCTGGTTCAACTCAACAACAGGCGCAGAGGCCCAGAGATGTCCGTGGTTACGAAAACTCCCGAAGATGAATAAGTATGTCTGCCGGATTCACGACGTCAAACCACGGCATTGCAGAGAATATCCCAAATCGCTGAAACATGCTCGGAAGACAGGCTGTAAGGGATTTGATTAAGGTGTTGAACCTGTGAGCCTGTAGAACTGAAATCAAAAGTTTTTATTTATCAGCAATATTGTTAAAATAAACACCAATCAAATCTTAAACTTAAGAGGTCATCATGATACCACGTTATACAAAACAGGAGATGGGGAAACTCTGGGAGCCTGAGAACAAATTCCGGAAATGGCTTGATGTCGAGATAGCTGTATGCGAGGCATGGACAGAATTAGGCAAGATCCCAAAGAAGTCACTTGACGTTATAAAAAAGAATGCGGGGTTTGACGTTGCCAGGATTGATGAGATAGAGGAAATCGTTAAGCACGATGTGATTGCATTTCTTACATCTGTTGCTGAAAAGGTAGGGCCTGAGTCGAGGTATGTACATAAAGGACTGACATCCTCAGACATTGTTGATACTGCGCAATCCCTTCTTATGCGAGAAGCTGCGGGCATAATCATCAAAGATATTAAAAATCTAATGGCTGTTTTAAAAGAACAGTCCTTCAGATATAAAGACACTGTCTGTATAGGCAGAAGCCATGGTGTTCATGCAGAGCCGATGACCTTCGGATTGAAGTTTGTTCTCTGGTATGAAGAGGCAAAGAGGAATCTAGTGAGAATGGAACAGGCCAGGAAGACGATAAGCATAGGAAAATTTTCCGGTGCTGTCGGGACTTTTTCGAATATCCCTGTTGCGATAGAAGAGAAGGTCTGCAAGAAATTAGGGCTCAGGGCTGAGCCGATAGCGACACAGGTTGTACAAAGAGACAGGCATGCAGAGTATCTTTCAACGCTTGCGATAATAGCAGCCTCTGTGGAAAAGATCGCTGTTGAGATCAGGCATCTTCAGAGAACTGAGGTGCTTGAGGCAGAAGAGCCGTTTGCAAAAGGACAGAAAGGCTCATCCGCAATGCCGCATAAGCGTAACCCTGTAGGTTCTGAAAATCTCACCGGGCTTGCAAGGATAGTCAGGGTAAATGCCTTGGCATCTCTTGAGAATGTTGCATTATGGCATGAAAGGGACATCTCACATTCATCTGTTGAGAGAGTAATAATACCGGACAGCACGATCCTTGTTGACTATATGCTCAGCAGGCTCACGGGAATTCTTTCCGGCCTGCAGGTTTATCCTGAGAAGATGAAGGAAAATATGGGCCGCAGTTACGGCCTGTAT
>MHDW01000093.1:9074-9957 GCA_001803645.1 Nitrospirae bacterium GWC2_42_7
GGGAAGATGCATATGCTGTTGTGCAGAAGAATGCTATGCTGAGCTGGAAGACAAAGAAAGAGTTTAAAGGTTTGTTGTTAAAAGACAAGACGGTAAAAAAATACCTGAACGCGAAAGAGATAACAGGGCTCTTTGAGCTTAAACATTATCTTAAGAATATTGATTATATTTACAAACGTGTATTCGGAATAAAATAGATATGAAAGCTGAGATTTCAGCAACCCTTAAAACAGAATCTGCCGAAGATGCACAGAAACTTCTCAATAGAGTATTTGAAGGTCTGCTCAAGGATGGGTTGATAGAAAATTATACGTTCGAGATAGAAACAGGCGCTGCAGTTATTACAGAGAAATGCATTTTTTTTAAGGGAAATGTCATTGCCTGAAGAAGATGACCTGTCCGTGCGGCAGACAAGATAAAGGAACAGCAAATTGCCATTGATATATTGTTTTAAAACACCTGCATTAACTGACGATAAAAAAAATAGCCTTCTGTCCTTTGTCAGGCGGAATATCTCGGAGTATGTAGCGGATATAGAGACAGAATACTGTTTTTATATTGAGTCAAAAGAAGCTCTTTCTGCGGATGAAACCGGATTGCTCAGATGGCTTCTCAGCGAGACATTTGAGCCTGAGAAATTTTCTGAGAAAAGTTTCTTAACTGAGAACTCAGAACTGAGAACCCAGAACTTTTTCTTAGAGGTCGGTCCCCGAATGAACTTTACAACAGCATGGTCAACAAATGCAGTGTCTGTATGTCACGCCTGCGGATTGACCAAGGTTACAAGGATCGAAAAGTCGAGGAGATATAAATTAGTCACAAGCGCGGAAGCGCGGAAGCGCGCAAGTGAAGAAAAACCTTCCAAGCTTTC
This sequence comes from Nitrospirae bacterium GWC2_42_7, assembly GCA_001803645.1. Classification (GTDB taxonomy): domain Bacteria; phylum Nitrospirota; class Thermodesulfovibrionia; order Thermodesulfovibrionales; family UBA6898; genus GWC2-42-7. The sequence goes on from MHDW01000093.1 coordinate 9,946, forward strand.
CAGCTTGCAGGC
>MHDW01000094.1:0-3426 GCA_001803645.1 Nitrospirae bacterium GWC2_42_7
CGTTTTCCCATTTGCTCTCTTTGGAATCGGCTGGCCTGTCTCTGTAAAAAATACATGAGTGGCAAGATCGGCAAAGGTGACACTCTCTCGTATATTGCCTTTCTCATTAAATAAAGGTTCGGCGAGTGTACAGTATTTGAAGCCGCCACCAAGACCTTCAACGAAACCGCCTTTTGCATTCTTGTACCCTTCGACGACCCGGCGTAAACGAACAGCCGTTATGTCACGTGCAATTGAAGGCTTCATTTCAATAAGAAGAAACCGACGCTTCTGCTGATCTGCTCGATTAAGTTTGAATATTGCATGTCCGGTAGTTCCGGACCCGGTGAAAGAGTCAAGGATTAGGTCATCCCCGCTCGTCGTAAAGCTGAGAAGCTCTTCAATCAGCTCAGTGGGCTTTGGAAAATCAAACGGCCGCTTATCGTCTGGGAAAAGTTCCTTAATCTCATACGTTCCGATACGGCCATCCAGCTCGAAAAGGCTTGCGAGCTTTGCCCTATAGTCTTTTACATAGACCTTCAGCTCGATAAGTTTTGTTTCGTCTTCTCCGAATATTACGCGGCCCTCAGCAATCAATCTGTCCAGCGTTTCCTTCGGAAAACGGTAGCCCATCAAAGGCTGTGTGCATGGCTTATCGGTAACCGGATGAATGACATCGTATCTGTAACCCTCTTTGCCGGGGTTGTGGACGCTTTGACTGCCCGTATAAATGCCGCCGTCATCAATGTATTTGTAACGGTCAAAAGGCCAGAGTTGATTCTTATTCTGTCTGAACCATTTTGTGTATTCCTTCTGCCGCTCTTCTGGATCGGGATATTTTTGCGCAAATTCGTCGCCGATTTGCATCAACTGTTCCTTCACGGCCAGATTGGTAGACTTCCATTCTTTTGGAAGATTTTTCTTATTCTTGGCGTAGCAGAGGACATATTCATGTTCTATCGCTATGTTCGTAGGATTATTGTCCGTGGCATTCTTCCAGATGATAGTACCTACGCGATTTGAGGCTCCAAAAATTTCATCGAAGAGCATTCGTAAAGATGCAACCTCTACCTCATCGATACTCGCGAAGATAACCCCATCTTCTCGCAGGAATTGATGGAGCAAAGTCAGTCTTGGGTACATCATGCAAAGCCACTTGTCATGTCGGGAAAGGTCCTCCGCCTCTTCGCCTACGACCTGACCAAGCCACCGCCTTATCTCCGGGCTATTAACGTTATCGCTATATATCCAGCCTGATCGTTTTCCCGTATCGTCACGCTCATCGACGCCCGTATTGTAAGGCGGATCTATGTTGGCGCATTTGACCTTGCCGGCATAATACGGAAGCAGTGCCTTGAGTGCCAAAAGGTTGTCGCCCTGCACGAGCAGATTCCCGGCATCTGGATCACCGACCGAAAGACTGTTGTCGCACCTGAGCAACCGGTACGGCACCTCCCGGTGATGATTTAAAACCGCCTTCTTTCCTATCCAATCAAGAGTGGGCATTTAATTAAAAGAACTTTTTATTAATGATATCAATTTACTCCATTTGCTAGTCACTTTTTTCTCATAGCGGCTCATTCAGCGCACTTCAGACAGGAACTTTTCCACTCCAGTGCCTTTATGCTCTTAATGAGCTCTTCCTTTGCACATTCTGAATATTTACTCTTTTTTACCATAAGTAATTAATTTTCCAGCTCACTCTTACAAGTGATAATATACTGAAGGCTGTCTTATTTGCCAAGGATTTCATAAGCATACCATGGCTCTACAAACTTTTTGTAGGGACTATGGAGATGCCCCTTGAGGAGGTTGGCCATTGGAACTAGATGGGGGGGGAACATATTGCATTAATCATAATCCAAGATAAGAGCAGGCATGATGCACGGCATTTCCCTGTTATTGGTTGTGTAGATTGCTCAGACATATTGAGATTGGTTAAAATGAAGAATGTAAATTTTGCACGGCAAGATGCTGAATGTTTTACCGTACAAAATAATTGGAAGCGTCTCTTAATGCAGAAGAATAATCTTTAAGTATAATGGTAATGGCAGGATCGGTTTCTTCTATGCTTACTTTTTTGTATTCGTCATTTGTTAATGACTCCACTACTGTCCCCGATGATGACTCTTTCAACAGGTCATTCATTACCATTTTTATACCTCCTTAAGGTTATTCTTATAAAAACTATACGAATTTATACTGAAAGTGTCAAGAATAAAATTACCAGTTGACGAATCGAAATATTTTACCATGCGTGAATCATGAAATAGTATCCATGGATCATGCTCATAAGTTCCTGCCGTAATATCAATGATAATTTTAGCTGATACTTTACCCATTTTAAATTCATCTTTTGAGGATATATCAACACACCAAACAAATCTCGGCATTGGTAAGCGGAGAATAATAAGTGCCAATTCTTTAGTCATCGAACTATCATTGCAAACCTTTTCTTTTAAAGATTTTGAAGATGTCATATATGTTCTCAGCACCAACGGAGGTGTTAAATCCAGATTTTTTGTTTTCAAGAGCGTTAAAACTCTTTCTCTTACGATATCAGAGTTTAAAAACATTTTCTCATACAATGGGACTATAGCGAAATCTAAATCATCAAAAGAATATTTTGAAGTGCCTGGTGTTCTCATTATTTTTGTATATGGCAAGTTATTATCATCGCATACAATTAAACTATCAATAAGTTCATGAGAGGGAATGTAATCTTGATTCATTGCGTCTAACAAAGCATGGTTAATATCCCCATGACCGATAATAGAGACAGCGTGCTCTTTTTGGGTCATAATCCCTATTATCGGGATTCCAGATTCTATATAAGAGAAAATATTTCCAATAAATTTTGAAGGGTCTGATTGTCTTCTTAATAAATGAGGATGATAACATGCTTTTGAAAAGGTCTCAGCTATTTGCAGGATATTCAAACCCTCGGATGGGGTTTTCCTTTGTATGTACTGAGGGGTTAACTCAACGATATCATTCATTGTATACTCATTAAAGCGATGGAATTTTTGTGAAAAATAACGAAGAACAGACCAAACTGAGATATGAGCACAGACAGCAATATCGGTCTCTTGAGACATCCACGGGAACGAAAGAGTTAAATATTCTTCTCCCAAAATGTGTGCCTTTAATCTTGAAAGCATAAGATATGTTTTTGAATCAAGTAACATACGAGGATGAAAATGCGCTCTCCCTCTATTTGCGACATATGAAGGCCTGAGTACGATAAAACCGCCATATTGATCCTTTTCTAACGATTTATCAAAAAAGAAATGTAATCTATAACATTCTTTAGGGATAAATTTATGCTTCTTAGAATGGAAAGCAGAATAGGTACTGCTAAAGTCAATATCACGATATGGATATTCAACAAGAATACTTTTGCAGTTTGCGCTCAACCTTTGTTTTAATTCATCAACAATACTCTTA
>MHDW01000094.1:3485-5025 GCA_001803645.1 Nitrospirae bacterium GWC2_42_7
CATGCGAGCTAAATCCCTCCTTGAAAAATATCAATATTATAATTCAATAACATATCGGAAATGCAAGATAATTCGAATCGCATCTAACAAAAGCCAATTCCATTATGCATACCTGGCAGGATAAAACAAGGGGTAACATCGTCTGTGATGTTATTTCCTGAGTTTAAGATTTTTAAGCAACATCAGGTGCCGTGCATCAAAGGATAAAGTGTTTGAAAAACTTGAAAATAAATGGCATTCAAGAGGTCGTCCCGGCCTATCGCCGGGATCAGCTCCACAATTAAAATCAACAGCCTACAGATATAAGGTTTTTCTTTCCTTAATTATTGTAATTCTAATTTAACTCCCAAAAAGTTATAATAATTTCTGTTTTATAAAACCTATGAAAAAAGCACAAATTATAACAGTTATATTGCTCATCTCAGCACTGACTTTCTTATTGTATGCAAATGTTATTCATGGTGAATTCCAGTTCGATGATGATAAGGGCATTGCTGATAATATCAGGATAAAAGATCTCGGAAATTTTTTTAAAACCACTTCCCCCTTCTCTGTCCTGACCTCAGGCAGACCTGTTACAGATCTCACATTCGCCCTGAATTATCATTTCGGGAGGCTTGATCCCATCGGTTACCATATAGTCAATATACTTCTGCATATTGCAGTCTCGATCCTCGTTTACTTCTTCATAAAGAAAACCTTATTGCTCTCTAATTTCAGGCATTCTTTTTCTCCTGAGAAGATCGCCTTGTTCATCAGCGCTGTCTTTGCTGTCCATCCGATAAACACTCAGGCTGTCAGCTATATATCTCAAAGGGCCGAAGTGCTGAGTGCCCTGTTCTATCTTGCGTCCTTGTTGCTATTCATAAAAGCTGTTGAACAGAAATCTTTTTTAAGGATCTCTTCTTTTTATCTGCCGGCAGCTGCGGCTTTTCTGCTATCTCTCAGCAGCAAAACAACAGCAGTCAGCCTTCCTTTTGTTCTGCTTACTTACGACTATTGGTTTTTCCCTGAACGTTCTTTAAATAAAAGAATTAAATTTTATGGCCCTTTGATCGCCTGCGTTCTTGTATTCAGTATTTTTTACATCTCGAGACTCGGCATGTCGCAGGAGATCGGGTTCTCGATCAGGGAAATTACTTTGTCACAATATTTATTGACCCAGTTCAGGGTAATTCTCACTTATATGAAGCTTCTGCTAGTTCCTGTCTCGCAGAACCTGGATTATGATTACCAAATAAGCAAAAGCCTTTTTGAGGTCAGAACACTCCTTCCTGCGATCTTTATCTTCTGCCTTATTGCTCTTTCATTCATATTCAGGAAAAAACATCAACTTATCTCATTCGGCATACTCTGGTTCTTTCTCCTCCTTGCCCCAACATCCAGTGTTATCCCTGTGACAGACGTGATCTATGAACACAGGGTATACCTTGCTTCAATCGGGTTTTTTCTCTCGATCTGTTTTTCCGGCTTATGGTTGTTAGAGATAGCAGGCAAAAGATATTTTAATAAGACAAAAAATGTTATTGCTGTTTTGATA
>MHDW01000094.1:5123-6904 GCA_001803645.1 Nitrospirae bacterium GWC2_42_7
CCTGCTCGAAAAAGGCCGGTATCCTGAAGCAATACAGGAATTTAACATGACATTAAAATGCGACAATGACGGTAGTGTGAACAGGGCTGATGTATTAGCTCAAATAGGGGCTGCTTTGATACAAATGAACATGCTGGATGACGCCATATCAGTATTCAGAGAAGGACTTAAGCTTTCACCTGCTCATCTCGCTATATTAAACAATCTGACAATAGCTCTCATCGAGAAAGACTTGACAGACCAGGCGCTGCTATATGCTGAAATGGCCTTGATGGCATATCCTTCAAATGGGGATATCAACCACACAATTGGAGAAATTTATTTAAAAAAAGGAGCATTCTCTAAAGCCAGACAGTATTTTATCAGGGCAATAGAGATCAACCCCGATGTCCCGTCAAGATACTGGAATGCTGCGATAAGCCTCGAGAAGACCGGAAACATCCCTGAGGCAATGAGATACATGGAAATGTATATTGCTCTTGAGCAGAACAAAGCTGACAGGAATGAAGCCATAACATATCTGGAAAGCCTTAAGAAAATTACAAGTGAACATTGATATGAGCGCAAACAAATCCCAGAACCTGTCTCAAGCAGTTTTAATAGCCGTTATAATACTACTCGTTTTCATGGTCTTCTCGAACACCCTATCATATGGTTTTCTGAGCACATGGGATGACCCCGAGTATATTACCGAGAACCCTTATATCAGGGGATTAACACTAACGAATATCAAGGCTTCCTTCACCCACTTTTTTATGGGTAACTACGCGCCTGTACAGATCATCTCTTACATGCTCGACTATGAATTATGGGGAATGGACCCAAAAGGATTCCACTTAACAAACGTCCTTCTTCATGCATTTAATTCAGCTCTCTGCTTTTTGATAATAAGGGTGATCACAAAAAATATCTTTGTCTCTTTAAGCGCTGCCCTCTTTTTTGCGCTCCATCCTGTTCAGACAGAAACTGTTTCATGGCTGTCACAGAGGAAAACCCTGCTCTCGATGTTTTTCATGTTATCCAGTTTTCTTTTTTATATCAGATATTCTGAGAATAAAAAGATCTCTATCCTTTTTATATCACTTGTTTTGTTCCTTTTGTCTCTGCTTTCAAAGGCCGTAACCGTCTTTTACCCTTTAATGCTCATAGCGTACGAAATGGTCTCGCAAGATAAAAAGAGATTGAGGGAATCTGCTTTGGACATATCGCTCTTTGCAATTTTCAGCTTGGGGATCTCGGTCATAACAATAAAGGCGCAGGGATTTCAATACGGGGGCGGGCTCTCAGAATATCACGGAGGGAATTTTCTGAACAACATTTTCACGATGTTCTCTGTAACGCTTGAATATCTTAGACTTGTATTCATGCCCCTGAAACTCAGCGCTGTCTATGAACCTCCTGTTTATTCATCTTTCTGGGAGCTAAGGGTCATGGCAGGCGCGTCAGTTGTAGCTTTCATTCTTTGCTTAACCTTCTATCTGCTTTACAATAAAAAACAATCTGCTTTATGGTCCATCTGGATAATCGTTTTTTTACTGCCTGTATTTCAGATAGTGCCTATTTATACGCTGATGAATGATAGATACTTATACCTGCCTTTGGCAGGTGTTACCGTGCTTTTATCCATTGCAGCAGGGAAGATCCCGAAAAAGGCAATAGCCTATTCAGTTGTTCTGGTTTTTTCTGTCTTGTTGTCCTTCATGACTTATTCAAGGAATATTTTCTGGAAAGACAGTTACACGCTATGGACAGATGCTGTACAGAAAACACCGGCAAGCGGT
>MHDW01000094.1:6910-7943 GCA_001803645.1 Nitrospirae bacterium GWC2_42_7
TGGAATAATCTTGCAGGTTCATACGCTCAGAAAAGCATGAACAAAGAGGCCCTCGAGATGTTCCAGAGAGCTGTCATGCTCAGGCCGAATGAGCCAAAAATACATTTCAATCTTGGGAGAACATATATTGATACCGGTGATATTGACAATGCAATTGCATCATTCAGAACAGCCATAAAACTATACAATAACTACTATGATGCATGGCTGGCACTTGAAGATGCTTTTTACAAAAAAGGGGAGATCATATCATCAGAAGAGACCAGAAAAGCATTAATTGGACTTAAGCCACCCCACTCTTCTGTTTATACTGAATTAGGCAGACTCGACATCGAAAGAAAGCGCTTTTTAAATGCCAGGGACAATTTGTCAAAGGCCATTTCAATGAATAACAAAGATGCGGACGCCTACTTATATTTGTCCATGTTATATGCAGAAAAAGGAGATAAGCAAAAGGCGCTTCAAAATCTGAAAGAAGCATTGAAGAATAAATCAGTTATCAATAAATCATTCAGAGACAATGAACACTTCAAATCTCTAAAGAATGATCCTGAATTCAATAATATAGTTAGTAAAGCAGGTGTAGAATGATTCTGATAAAATCTTCCTGATTTATGATAAAATCAGAACGAGAGTCTCATGCGGAGGTTTTATGACAAAGGGTTTTTTCATAACTGGCACTGATACCGGGGTAGGCAAGACCATCATTGCAGGCGCAATGATTAAGGTCATCGAATTTCTCGGATTGAAAGTCTGCGGCATGAAACCTGTTGAAAGCGGCTGCGGCCGTGAAGGTGATGTGCTTATTCCATATGACGGCATGTTCCTGAAGCAGATAGCCCATATGGAAGTCCCTATAACTCTTGTAACTCCATGCTGTCTTGAGAGCCCTCTTGCCCCATTGATAGCAGCTGAGATAGACAGAAAAGATATTAATATATCAGAAATAAGAAAGGCGTTTAACAAGCTCACAAAACAACATGAGGCTATAGTGGTCGAAGGTATAGGCGGGCTTATGGTCCCGATAATAAAA
>MHDW01000094.1:7953-10940 GCA_001803645.1 Nitrospirae bacterium GWC2_42_7
TTATTAGTCTTGCAAAGTAACTGGGATTGCCCCTGATCATTGTTGCCAAGCCAGGTCTCGGAACAATAAATCACATTATGCTTACAGTCAATCTTGCATTAAAAGAAGGGCTGGATGTTGCAGGTGTGATCTTAAATTACACCCAGCCGCCTGAAAACAGCCTTGCAGAGGAGACAAACCCAAAACTTCTGGAAGAGATATGTCCAGTGCCTGTCATTGGGATCTTTCCCTATCTCAAGAATATGGGAGAAGATTTTCTGCAGAATACAGCCCTGAGAAACCTTAATCTTGAAGTTATAAAAAAATATCTCGGCCTGGATATAATTCACAAACCATAATAATTCCCCTGGTTCTGCAGGCAGTCTTAAACTTCATTTGGGCATGCTAAATCGCATCTTTTCCTCTTTCATTTGTTCTTATCTTTACTGTTTCTTCAACATTGACCACAAATATTTTCCCATCGCCGGTATTTCCGGTATGAGAGAACTTCTGGATCACGTTGACAACTTCATCAGCCATCTCATCATTTACTACAACTTCTAATTGTATGCGTGGAACGAATTCCACCATTTCATAAACAATTTTGTCTTTTGCGTTCTTTGCCCTGCCTTTGCCAAAGCCCTTGATCTCTAATACAGTCACTCCCGGCAAGCCTTCAATTCTATGCAGCGCTTCAGTTACTTCCAGCAATCTGGACGGTCTTATTACAGCTTTTATCTCTTTCATATAATTCCTCCTTATGTGTTTTTATTGATACGATCAGACTTTATGACGCATTGCCTCGAAAACACCCCTCACCCAACCCCTGCCTACCGGACAGGCAGGCTCTCCCCCAACCAAAAGTAGGTGCCTTAGGCAGGGGCGAGGGACCAGATTGTTTCCCTCCCTGGCTTAAGGCCCCTACTGTTGGTGAGGGGAGGGATTAAGGGAGGGTGACGTTTTCTCTATATCGTAATACAGCTAATATTACATCTCCGCTTCCTCCGGCCTCTTTTCAAACCAACTGTATACCGACGGAATAATTAACAGCGTGAGCAGAGTTGAAGTAATCAACCCCCCTACAACAACCGTAGCCAGCGGTTTTTGAATCTCAGAACCTGTTCCTCCTGCCAGCAGCATCGGTATTAAACTGAAAATGGATATTGATGCAGTCATCAATACCGGGCGTAATCTGTCAAGGCTTCCCTTCCTTATCGCTTCCTGCAGATCAAGTCCTTCTTCCCGCAGCTGTGAGATGCGCGATACCAGCACAAGTCCATTTAAGACCGCAACCCCAAACAGAACTATGAACCCCACTGACGCCGGAACAGACAAATATTGCCCTGATATGTAAAGAGCGACGATCCCGCCGATCAAGGCAAACGGCAGATTGGAAATTACCAGCAGGGCCAGGCGGATCGATCTGATCGTAATATACAGAAGAAGCAGTATTAATCCGACGGCAACAGGTCCGATGATCATCAGTTTGTTCATCGCCCTCTGCTGATTCTCAAATTGCCCTCCCCAGGTAAGATAATAGCCGGCAGGCAGCTTGACCTTCTCTTTTATCTTCTGTTTTGCTTCTGCAACAAAACTTCCGATGTCCCTGCCGCTTATATTCATCTCGATCCCGATCCTTCTAACTCCGTCCTGTCTGCTTATCTGGACCGGGCCTTCGACCATATTAATTTCGGCCAACTGCGCGAGCGGAATGTTCATGCCTGATTTTGTAGTGACCAATATATTTTTGATCGATTCAAGGGAATTTCTCTTTTCTTCCGGCAGACGGACCGTGATATCAAAACTCCGGTTTTCTTCATAGAATTTGGAAGCAGATTTCCCGGCAACAGCTATTTCGATCACATTCTGGACATCGCTGATATTCACCCCATACCGGGCTATTTTCGCCCGGTCAATGTTAACTGTCAGGTATGGCTGTCCGGCAACTTTTTCTGCAGCCAGATCAGTCCCTCCTTTAATGGTCGAAAGCACTTTTGCAATTTCAGCTGCCTTATCACTCAGCAGGTCGAGATCTTCGCCGAACAGCTTGAGGATCAGCTGGGCGCGTGTTCCGGCAACAAGTTCGTCAATCCTGCACTGTATCGGCTGACTGAAGCCGAAAGTGATGCCTGCTATTGAGTCCAGAGACTTGCGCATTTCATTTGTTAATTCTTCCTTTGAAATGTCCCTCTTCCATTCTTTCTTCGGCTTGAATATTCCGACATACGCGGTTTTATCAGTGCCCCTGGTATCCAGTGCAACACCGGTCTGTCCTGTTCGTGCTACGACCACATCCAGTTCATCAAACTCCTTCAGCTTTTGCGCAGCACGCTGGTTCGCCTCCACCGAGGTCGCAAGGGAAACTCCGGGAAGCATCGACACATCCATATCAAAAGAGCCTTCATCCATTGTTGGTATAAACTCAGTGCCTAATCTTGTTGCGAGCAACAGAGACACTATTAAAAAAACTCCGGCTGTGCTCAGTATTACTTTTTTGTTGTTCATTGCATATTCCAGAAGCGGCAGATACTGTTTTTTTGCATGCCTCATGATAAAGCTTTCTTTTTCAGGCTGAGGCTTTAAAAACAACAGGCAGAGGACAGGAATAACAAATACAGAGAGGAACAAAGACGAAAGCAGCGCTATCACAACTGTTATGGCAAGCGGCCCAAACATCTTCCCTTCGATCCCTTCTAAAGAAATAATCGGAAGGAAAGTAATTGCAATTATCAGTACGCCAAAAATACTCGGCTTTTGGACCTCAATTACAGCTTTAAGAACCGCAATGACAGGATGTTCGTCTTTTTTCATCTCAGCAAAATGGCGCTGAACATTTTCTACTGCGATTATTGTTGAGTCTAAAATCATTCCAATGGAGATAGCTATTCCGCCGAGCGACATTAAATTCGCGCTCAATCCAACAAGCTTCATTACAATAAACGTAACAAGCAAAGAAAGCGGTAAAGCAATAAGCACGACAAAACTTCCTCTGATACTTCTCAACAATA
>MHDW01000095.1 GCA_001803645.1 Nitrospirae bacterium GWC2_42_7
TTCAAATAATTGTGTTCTGTTCCGGTAGTGCATCCCCGCATCTGTTATTATTGCTGAGATGTTGTTTCTCTGGATAGTGTCAATAGCTTTTTCGACATTTGGGGCCTTATGGACATCATACCCGTCCTCTGAAAGCACCTCACAAAAAGCACTGGCAGAGTCCGGCTTGTCATCAACAATTAATATTTTTTTCTCTTTATACATCAATGAATAGTTACTTGCTTTTGGGTTTCTTCTTTGGACAGAGCTTTAACGCTGCCATTCCCAACGGACAGTATGAACAGTTCCCGTTGCAATTCACGACAAACCTCTTTCTCAAACATCAGCTTGATCGCGGACCCATGTCATTAAAATAGCTGTATTCTTTCCTGGCTTCAGGCACTGGCCGTCCGTTTCTGAAATTAGGCACTATTTTATGTATTATTGCTTCCACTTCATCAACAGCATAATTCAAAACAGCGTGTTCCAGTTCTGAAATGTACTGACTAATGAGCGCCAGAGGCGGGATCTCAGGAATTGCTATCATAAGCTTGTTATGAAACGTAGGGATGCTTTTTTCTGTTTTATCAAACAGTTCTTCATACAGTTTTTCGCCGGGCCTTAAGCCCGTAAATTTGATCTGGATTTCCTTGTGGGGAATAAATCCTGAAAGCCGAATGAAGTTCTCCGCAAAATCAGCTATTTTTATAGGTTTCCCCATATCAAGGACAAAAAGCTCCCCGCCTTCCCCAGCGGCAGCTGCGATCAGTACCAACTGGACTGCCTCGGGAATAAGCATAAAAAATCTTTCTATCTCAGGATGTGTTACTGTTAACGGCCCGCCGTTCTTTAATTGTTCTTTAAAGATAGGGACAACGCTCCCGTTACTTCCCAGCACGTTGCCGAACCTGACTGTGCTGAATCTTGTCCTGGAATAATTATTCATATTGATGGTCAGGAATTCAGCAATGCGTTTTGTTGCTCCCATAATGCTCGTTGGATTTACCGCCTTGTCGGTCGAGACGAGCACAAAGCTTTCTGCGCCGTATTTCGAAGCAGTATCGATAATATTTATTGTGCCGAATATATTGTTCTTTACTGCTTCTATGGGACTGGTTTCCATAAGCGGTACATGCTTGTAGGCAGCGGCGTGAAAGACAACCTCCGGCTTATGTTTTGAGAACAGGCGGTCTAAAGCGGACCGGTCCTGTATATCTACAATGATCGAGGACAGCTGCACCCCGTTACCCGCATTCCGCAGCTCTATATCAACCTCATACAGGGTGTTTTCGTATCTGTCTATAAGCAGGAGATGGGAAGGCTTATACTTGATTATCTGCCTGCAGAGCTCTGACCCGATCGAACCTCCGGCGCCCGTTATAATTACTGATTTGCCTTTTATAAAATTCATTACAGATGTATTGTCGGATTTAACAGATTCTCTCTGCAGGAGATCTTCGAGTGAAATAGGTTTCATATGCGTGATCCCATACTGTTTGCTGATAAATGACAGCATTTTATCCTCAGCAATATGTCCAAGCTTAATAAGTTTGGCCCCAAGTCTTCCTCCCTCATTTTCCTGAAGCGCAAGCGCTTCCTGTATGTTTTCCTCTGTCACCAGATTGGCATCCAGCAAGCGTTGGCCGAATTTTGCCCCGACCATGACATTCCCATCAAGCATATCATTTATCTCCGGCAGCTTCTTGATCGGAATATTAAATGGCTTGCACAGATCATAGACCTCCTTTATGGTCCGGTGCATATCGTTGGATACGGAGATAAGGATCTCATCAGGTTTGTGGGTCTTCACGATCTCGGGTATCATCTTGCAGTTGCCCAGAATGGGTACGCCATGTATGGTAAGCCCTATGCTCTGCACATCATCGATAAACCCGATCGGCTGATACATGTATTTGTTACTGCTCTTCATTTCACGGACTATCATCTCCCCTGCATCACTGGCGCCGACAATCAGTATCTTTTTTCGGAAAGGGTCCAAAAACATATATTCCCTGAATACCCTTATAAATAGCCTGTTGCCGCCTGATAGGATCATGCTGAGCATCCAGTCGAGAATATATATTGACTTGGGATAACCTGCATCGCCGATCAGATAGTGAACGATAAACATAAAGACTATACTTCCGGCGGTTGTTGATTTTATGATCTTCACCAGATCACTTGTGCTTGCGTAACGGAACAACCCCTTATAGAGACCGTCCCTTAGAAAAAAAGCAAAACGCAATAAAAGAAGTAAAGGCAGATAGGTGAAGTATATTCTTAAAATGTCAGAGGTAAGCACTGCATCAAACCTTATAACGAATGCAAGATAATTTGCGATCGCAGTTTGTGCAAGAAAAAGAAGAGTAACGAATAAATGCCGGTATTCCATAATGCATTTACTGAATTTCAGATATATGCCGGTATAGTTTATTTTTGTATTCATCTTGCCACAGTCTTTTAAAAAAACTTAATTTGTTTTGCCTGGATCAAGCAGCAGTTTTGTTCCTTTGTATATGCGATGCCTTTAAAAGTGTCATCAAGATGAGTTTCAGGTCAGTCATCAGTGCATGGTTATCTACATATTGGGATGAAAGCCTTATTTTTTCCGGCAATACCTTGCTGATGTAAACGTCTTCGGACACTTTAGGATCACCGAGGATACTTTCTTCATTTGAATATTCCAGTGACGCAGGGTCTGTTATGCCTGGCCTTATGGTCAACAACTTTCGATAATCTGTCTCGAACAATCGTACATATTCTGTTACCTCCGGTCTTGGCCCGACAAAACTCATATCCCCCTTAAGGACGTTAAATAATTGAGGAAGTTCGTCTATCTTAAATCTTCTAAGCACCCTCCCGATGTTTGTGACACGCTTGTCGCCAACAGCGGTCAAGCGCGCTCCTTTTTTATCTGCATCTATTGTCATGGTCCTGAACTTGTAAATTAAAAAACTTTTGAAATCTTTCCCGATCCTTTCCTGCAGAAAGAATATGGGCCCTCTGCTGTCAAGTTTTATCAGTAGCGCAACAAAAGGCAATAACGGTAAAAGTACAAGCAAACCAATTGCTGATAAAACTATGTCCAGAAACCGTTTCATATACACCTCTTTAACCCGCTCAAATCATGGATTTCTCAGATACGGGAAAAAAATACTTGAATGTATAAGATGTGAAGTTACAAACAATAACACAGTGTCAGGGAAACGCTGATCATGAATCCCTGACAACTTGAGAATTTCAAGGATTTTTTTATCCGTATTTGAGAAATAGACAATTGGTTTATGAATAATATGGATTAAGCCCTGAATTTCTGAAGCACGTCTTCAACAGAATAAATTACCCGCCCCACTTCCTCATTGCTCATCCCGGGGTAGATCGGCAAGGAAATTATCCGCTCATAAACCGAATCAGCTGCTTTGAAATCCCTGCGGTCATAGTTGAAGGTTGTTATATAATAAGGATGTTTATGTAAAGGGATAAAATGCACTGAAGTCATGATCCCTCTTTTTCTTAATTCCTCGATAAACTGGTTCCTTCCTATGCTCAGCGCCTTAAGGTTCAGTTTCACAACATATAGATGCCATCCGCTTTCTCTGTCTGCTTTCACATAAGGGGGTTCAATGTCGTCACGTGAAGCAAAGGCTTCTGTATAAATGCCGGCGATCTCTTTTCTTCTCTCCCACATCCATTCTATTTTCCTTAATTGTGCGAGCCCCATTGCAGCCTGTATATCCGTCATATTGTATTTGTATCCTGCGGACTCGACCTCGTAAAACCAGGAGCCTTCACCTGTGTATCTCTTCCATGCGTCTTTAGATATGCCGTGCAGTCTTGAAACCCTCATTTTACCGGCCCAATCATCATTTTCCGTAGTGGCCATTCCGCCTTCTCCGGTAGTAAGCGATTTTGTGGCATAAAAGCTGAAACAGGAAATATCCCCGATAGTCCCTATTTTTCTGTTTTTATACCAGGCCGGCATTGCGTGTGCTGCATCCTCGATGACCAGCAGATCATGTTTTTTCGCTATACGGCAGATCTCGTCCATGTCACAGATCTGACCCGCGAAATGGACAGGCATTATGGCCTTGGTCTTTTTGGTGATCTTCCCCTTAATGAGCTTGGGGTTGAGGTTATACGTATCTTCTTCAACATCCACAAGCACAGGTCTTGCATTGAAATAGGTGACTACTTCTGCGGTCGCTGTGAACGTAACAGTCGGAACAATGACTTCATCCCCTTCCCTGAGGCCTATAGCTTTGAGGGCAAGATGAAGACAGGCTGTGCATGAATTCATTGAAACCGCATTCTTTGAGCCGAGATATTCCTTGAATTTATTTTCAAATTCTATTGTTTTGGGCCCCATGGTGATCCATCCGCCTCTCAGTGAGTCCAGCACCTCAGTGATCTCATCGATCGTAATATATGGTTTGTGGAACTGTATCATGTTGTTTGAGTTTTCCTGAAATTCAGGCATTGTCCTGTTAGGTTTAAATTCAAAATTTGTATTGATTTTCATTTCGGTTCCACTATAACGGTCTCATATTTGTTCAGTGGCAGGAAGTTCTGGTTTTACATAGCTCCGCTTTTCCGGATACAATCGGATCGGAACGTAGTAGTCAGATATACAATAAAAACAATAACTAAAAGACTTTATGATCTTTTACTGCCTCAGGCAGAAACAGATAGATAAATTTGAGTAAAAAATACCTTCATGCAACATCAGTTTGCTTCCAGATCATCAGCGTATATCTTAACACCGATACTTCTGCCTAAAAGTTCTACATTAACCAGAAATAGGTGCTGGTCATGTCTTTCTACAAGTGTTCCTACAGCTCCCTGCAGCGGCCCTCTTTTCACTCTAACGTTTGTTCCTTCTTTCAGTTCAGGATAGATATCAAAGTCCCTTCCGCTTTCTATCAATAACTGAAGAGAGCTTATCTCATCAGGAGAAACAGGCGTGGGATAACCGGGCTCTGCAGAAAGCAGATTTATGGCCCCTCTGGTCTTGAGAACACTGAGGAAGCTTTCGTGCCAGGGCTCAATATTTATAAAAAGATAACCCGGGAAAAGAGGGAAATCCACCCATTTTTTTCTGTCCTTCCATGCCCTCAGTTTTTTTACAGCAGGCAGAAAGGTTTTGATCTCCTTTTTAATTAATTCATTGTTTGCAACAAACTCATGTCTTGACTTTACATATAATGCATACCAGTTTTTCATATAAGCCTCCGCCATTTAACTTGATATTGAGCAATTTCTGTACCAGTTCATTGACTGCAGTGGAATATCGTTTTTTTGCAGGACTTAAAAAGAAAAAGATATGAAGATTTACAGGGAAATCAGAAGAGAAGCCCCAACCGGCTGCAGGGCGGTCTCTGTATATTGCATTTCTGCTTAAATAATTAAGACAGAGGTTTTCTGACCTGATACGAATGGAAACAGATGTTTCTCTTAGATACACATCAAAGAAACATCTGTCTAAACAAACAGCGAATAGGATGAATCATTCAATCTTTTGTAGAACGCCTTACGGGAGATCCCAAGTGTCCTCGCAGCTTTTGACTTGTTACCATTGCACTTTTGCATTGCTTCCCTGATCGCATGCAGTTCGATCTCCTTTAATGTTTTCCGTTCACTTACAACAGCTTCAGTTTGCAGTTCCTCTTGCACTTTTCTGTCAAGGAGAAACTCTTCA
Source organism: Nitrospirae bacterium GWC2_42_7 (assembly GCA_001803645.1). Classification (GTDB taxonomy): domain Bacteria; phylum Nitrospirota; class Thermodesulfovibrionia; order Thermodesulfovibrionales; family UBA6898; genus GWC2-42-7. The sequence goes on from MHDW01000095.1 coordinate 5,675, forward strand.
GGAAGATCGGATAGAGTGATAGTTTTGCCCTTCGCAAGCACCACCGCCCTTTCGATAACATTCATAAGCTGCCTGACATTCCCCGGCCAATGATATTCGTTGAGCACGTTCATGACATCTTCAGATATCATGACTTTCTTATGTTCTTTTTCGCAGAATTCATGAACGAATTGCGACATCATAAAGGGAATATCTTCTTTCCTCTCCCGAAGCGCCGGGACCTTTATCTGTATGACATTAATTCTGTAGAAAAGGTCTTCCCTGAATTTTCCTTCTTCGATCTCTTTCCTCAGGTCGCGATTAGTGGAGCATATGACTCTGCAGTTTACTTTGATCTTCCTGTTGCTTCCCACC
>MHDW01000096.1:0-3109 GCA_001803645.1 Nitrospirae bacterium GWC2_42_7
TATTTACCGTAGCGCAGACAGCATCTCCTGAACCATCAAGGGTCAGCACAAGGGACTTCCCTGGCCTGAACCAGTTAGTATAAAATGCCGTTGCAGCATGACAGAGATGATGCTCGAAGAAAAAGACATTCTGCGTTCCTATCCCCATGCTGTTCAGATCCTTATGTATCCGGTCCCTCCGTTCCTGAAAGAGGCGTCCACTCAGCTTCTGGATCAGACCGATATTTGATGACCGCTGAAGGACTTTTTCGGGCAGGACAGTCGAAAGATACCCAAAGGCCTTCTTATATCCTTGAGGATTGTGATAATGCTTGTTCCCGATCTGAGGCATCAATGAGCAGACACCTATTGCCGCAATATCAGAGACTGACCTGCCCGAAATCTCCAGACACTTGAGAATCGACCTCTCAGGGAACCCAGTCCATTCCTTTTCCCTGTTCAGTCGTTCCTCTGAAATGCAGGCAATGACCTCGCCGTTCTCTATCAGACAGGCTGTTGCGGTATGTCCATCATGAATGCCAAGAGTCAACATTTTTTCTCCCTTTGCATAGTATACTCTGTAAGCGCGTGGAATACCCAGGCTTGCGACCAGCGCATATAAGGCATTTTATTCATATATCCTTCCGTCTTCTGAAAATAAAAATAGCCTTTATAGTCCTGCATGTTATTGATCATCCATCCTATAATCCGTTCAGTCAGTTCTTTGTATTGCTTTCCCATCCTGGAAAAGAAAACAATTGCCTGAGCAGGGGAATGGATATCAACAGGGTATGTTTTGTCGTGGTAATATTTAGGCGTCCCGTCCTCAAGGAAAAAGTTGTCCGCATAGAAACTTACACCCTTTTTAAATGCCTGCCGGTGCTCTTCACAATATCCCTCTTCGAGAAAATAGAGGACGCTCTGCAGGTTGAAGCCGGTATGAAACGAATCGATCCATGACTGGTATGAAGTATCGGCATAAAACCACGAACCATTCGGCCTCTGATACTTCATACTGTATGAAAGGCTTGAAAGGGCCTCATCCCTTGTCATCGGATCATTGTTATATTTAAACAGCCTGATAAGAAAAGAAGCACCGAGGAGATTAGCATTGTGAACAGCGATCCGGTCAATGGGAGTATAACTGAAGCAGAATGTACCATTGTCCCCGGTCCTGTTCAGGTCCTTAAGGAGAAAATCCCTGATCGACATGGCCATATCTAAAGCCCTTTTGTTTCCTGTATACAGGTATGTATCGATCAGGGCATGACCAATAAATGAGGAATTGACGATCGTTGGTGTATATTTCGGCACATAAAAAGCGCGGGACTGCCAGTCAAAGTTATACCCCCAGCAGTTTCCGGAATATCCCTTGCTCTTCAGACTGTCGAGCAGATCCAGCAGATTGCCGATTTTTTCGAGATACTCCTGCTTCTGCTCAAGTTTATAGAGTTTCGCATATCCCCAGAGAAAAAGGCCAAGACCTTTTGGATTATAGTCTTTCCTGATGAAAAGGAGCGGCCTGAGGTTGATTGGCAGTCTTTTCATTAACTGTATGCAGGCTATCCGGGGATACTTCAGGCCAAAAGAACCCGCCCTCAGAATCGGACTGTTCAGCGCATCATAGGGATCGTAGCCGCTGAAGTCCTCTTGTTCAATGTATTTCCTCAGCATATGGAGTGAATGATTTATGTCCATTTCTTTACCAGTGTGATAAGGATATGGAGAAGCGGTGAACCGGTCCCCGCCTCGCCCGTTCATTTTATGTCCACTGCCTGTCCCGTCCTCAGCGATTCCAGCACTTTAAACACAGCAAGTGTGCCAGTATAGATGTCTTCAAAAGAAATGGGACATGCTGCCCCTTTTCTGATCGAGTCGAGAAATGCTCTTACCATCTCTTTCTGGCCTTTGTCCTGACTCATAAGGCTTTTTGTATACGGCTTGCCTGAACCGAAGACCTGAAGCTCTTTAAAATCCTTCAAAACAGCAGTCGTCCCGGCCCGGTAAATTTCGATGTATTCTTTGAACAGGGATTTCGAACCATTTGCGAAATAGGCAACAGTACCCGTCGACCCATTTTGAAAGGCCATGTTGATGTTCACTGTATCCTGAGCGCCTGATGGATCAGGCAGTGCAGTTGCATAAACACTAACCGGCAGAGAGCCGTTCATATATATCAGAAAATCAATAAAATGGCAGACCTCGCCAATGATTCGCCCGCCGCCGATCTCCTTGTCCTGTATCCATGAGTCAGCAGGAATATGTCCTGCATTTATACGATAGATCATGGACATGGGCCCTGTCCCTGTCTTTTCCTTCATGACCTGTGTCAAAGGTGAAAAACGCCGGTTAAAGCCGACCATAATTAAAGGCAGTAGAGAGCTATGAGCAGAGAGCGCAGAGTAAACAGACTGAATCTCCAATAAATCAGTTTCATTCAAACATAACGGTTTTTCGGCAAAGATGTTTTTTCCTGCCTTTAAAGCTTTCAGGACATATTCAGCATGGGTGTTGTGACGTGTTGCTATGAAAACCGTGTTGATTTCATTATTGTTCAGGATATCCGATTCGTCGGATGCGCAGAATTCAAAGCCATATCTTTCAGCCACTGATCTTGAAGTTGTCCCTGATGAAGTCATAACTCCTTTGAGCAGGAGATCTTTTTCCTTCGGAATGTTTGGAAGGAGATTGCCCTGGGCATAGCTGCCGGCGCCGATAAAGGCGATGTTAACAGCAGAGGGCATAGAGCTTTGAGCAGAGGGCCTATTCACAAAAATCGGTTTCCGATCAATCGGACAGGAGACATCATACTTGATAAGTATGCCGAGAAAGGGTTCGTTTTTTCCGGTTATAAGGTCATAGGCCTTTGGAGCATCGTCCAGTTTAAAAACATGAGTGGTCAGATAATCAATATTTATCTTCCCGGAATGGATCAACTCCTGGAATGCCTGCATGTTCCTGTTCTCTGTCCATCGTACATACCCTGCCGGATAATCAATTCCTTTTTCCTCGTAGTTCAAGTCATATCGTCCCGGTCCATAGGAGCAGGACATCCTCAGATCAATCTCTTTCCTGTAATAAGGTTCACGGTCAAAGCCGGTCGGGACGTCTCCGACAACAACGACCCTGC
>MHDW01000096.1:3307-7445 GCA_001803645.1 Nitrospirae bacterium GWC2_42_7
CCCGAGTCCGATCACAGCGCAGGACTCGCCAAGCCTGAGATCAGCCTGTCTGACTCCCTGTAGCGCTATAGCGCCAACAGTATTATATGCAGCTTTTTTAAGGTCAGCATCAGCGGACAGTTTTACACACAGGTTTTGAGGCACTGCGATGATTTCAGCATGACTTGCATATCCCCCGCCGCAAGCCACAAGGTCACCGGCAGCAAAACCGCTTACATCCGGAGCTACGCCTATGACCTCACCGGCAGTGCTATACCCAAGAGGCGAATAGGAGTCCAGCTTCTTCATCACAGCCCGGTAAGCTTGTACAGGTCCCTGCTGCATCGCGACATCTATCACCTGCTTTACCTGCTGCGGGCGGTCCTTGGCTTTCCCGATCAGGCTTTTTCTTGCAGCAGAAACAGTACTGCCTTCTGTCCCTGCACTGATAAGCGAAAAATAATTTTTGACAAGCAGCGTCCCTTTGCTCGGCACAGGAGCCGGAACTTCTAATATCTGCATCTTTCCATCCTTAAGCTTTTGTGTAAGCTGTTTCATGTTTATACCTGTTTTTTTGATAGCGACATAATGCACATCATCCCCAGGAACGAGCCAACTGAGCCGCCCACATTCTTTGAGTAGAACGGCAGCACATGATATATTGCAGCGTTCTTTTTCAAGCCATACTTTTCAGCAATGCATTCAAATTCTGCAACTTTGAGTTTATTTTTTTGATACTGAAGATAGTTTTGCTTTCGAATTTTCTGAGTGATACTTTCAATAATTCTAAAAGGGCTGCACCAATTTGGAATAGAAACTATCCATTGGCCCCCATGTTTTAAAACTCTTGATACTTCAGATATCGCTTTTTCATAATTATCTATCCATTCGATAACACTCAGGCTGACAACAAGATCAAAGTTATTATCATTAAATTGAAGACTCAAAATATCTCCGACTTTAAAAAAAACATTTTTATCACGGTACGTCGCGTGACAATGATCTATCATTTTGCTTGAAATATCAATCCCTGTAGTTTTGCATTTAAACCGTGAATGCAATGAAGATGTTATTTCGCCAGTCGCACAGCCTATATCCAGAATTTCAGCATCCTCATTGAGTTTTTCAGCCAACAGATGAACATTTTGCATGCGTCGATTGAAATGACTGTCTCCAGAGGCGTAATTTTTGCCCCAGCCTGTCGATAAATCGTCGTACCAGGCTGCAATGTCCCTATGAGGCGAGGATATTTTCAAAACAATCCTTCAACCTTTGAACCATTATTTCTTCAGTAAAATTTTCTTCATACAGCCTTCTGCTTTCTTTACCCATCTTAATTCTTAATTCTTCGTTCTGAATTAACAATTTTATTTTCTCAGCGATCTGTTCAGGATTTCTTTTCTCAACAATAAACCCGTTGATACCATCAATAACAGATTCCGTAATAGCTCCCTGATCAGTCGTTATTATCGGCAGGCCTGCAGCCATCGCTTCAACAATCACCCAGGGATGGCCTTCAGGAGGGGAATATGTTGGAAAAACGAAGATATGGGCCCCACCCAATAAATCATTTTTTTTCTGCCCCTGCACAGTACCTTCAAACCTAATGGGAAGGCCTTCGTTCGTCTCCAGAAATTTATCAAAATTCTTTCGTATCTTTGCATCATTGAAACATCCCGCAAAAATGAACTCGATATGCTTGAATGTGCTGTATACAATTGGACACGCATTGAGCACATCAATGAACCCCTTTGAAGGGATCAAGTTAGCAAGATACAGTATACTTATTTTTTCAGATGATCTACTGCAGTTAGACACTGCGTTAAAATTTCTACCGTTCGGCACAACAAATATACGTTCTTTCTTAACAATCCCGTCAAAGAGGTTCATCAGCTTTGCACCGAGGACAATTTGTCCGTCCACAAGGGAATGCACCTTTCGAACACACCATCTTGTCAGTAATCTTGACGAGTTAAACCAGTTTTTGAAATTACCGCCTCTTAAATGACAAATAACCTTTCGGCCAAAGAGTTTTGATATTAATATAAACCCTGCATCACGAAGGTATCCGATAGTCGTTTGACTAATGGGAATATATACTGCTACAGGTCTATGCTTTAAGATAAGAATAAAAAGCATGGCATAATTTTTAATTGCAAGGTATATGTTCGTGAAATCTACAGAGCCTAAGGTATCAATATCACGATGGTCAGAAGTATCGAGATGTATAAGATCAATTTCATCAATAATTTTAGAGGTCAAAATGAGCTCTGTTGCTAAACTTGGACCCATCAAAGGTGGTGGTAATGGGCCGAGAAATATAACCCTCGGTTTCATCGCTTAATAATTGAATAGCGATTGTCTTCTTCGTATAAAGAAATATTAATTGCTCCCCCGACAATAAGATAAATAATCCATTGGTATGAGGTATATATTACTGTAGTTAATGAGATACCAACAAGAAGGATTGAAGCTAATCCAGATAACGCTGCAAGCTTCAAGACCGGTCTGCTATTAAGTTGCAATATTTTATAAAACAATAATGCATGAAGTAATAAGTAAAACAATAAACCAAGGATTCCAAGTTCCAACAGAAGAAAGAAGTAGCTCGAATGAGCATTAGAACTTAACCCATATCCAAAAAGCATTTGCAAAAATGTTCCAGAATTGTAGGTTTCCCAGATATCTTGCCATATGCTTACTCTTCCAGTGAACAAAGTCCTGTATTCCGTCTCTTCCAACATTTGTGTCAGGTTGAAACCTTTCTGCATCTCAAGCACACTTTTACTCACTGCTTTATCAAGTTGAGGTTTTGCAAAAAAAATCATAATGCCGATCAAGGGAATTATAAAAATGGTCTTTTTCAGATAACGAAGCATATATGCAACTAAAATTAAACTTGAAACCACGATCATAGAACGAGTTCCACCAATAAATATAATAAATAAGCTGAACATAAAAATAAGAATACAAAGATACTTAACCTTGCCTTTAACACTGTCGGTATATAAAAGATAAAAACCAGAAAGTAATGATGAAATAGCCATCATTCCGGCAGATCCCGCATCATAGTAAAGTCCTGATAATCTGACTTCCCTTGTTGAATCTAGCTTATAATGGAAGAAAGGAATATCATTGTTCCCTATTACTATTTGAGTAAAAGACGCCAAAACAGGGAAAAATGTTGATATTATAATAGCATATGCCAATACTCTAAATTGATTTTCGTGTTTGATGAATCTCAGGCCTAACAATAACCCCCACAATATTCCCGACTGTCGAATTAATAATTTATAATCAAATGGGACTTCATTAAAGAGTATCGCAAGAATAATCCACAACAAATAAATTACTACCGCAGGTATTAACAATTTAACTCTTGTTTTTTTCAATATTAATCCTATTACTGAAGTCATAATTACGGGGATCATGAAAAGTTCCAAAAGCTTAATTTCTAAATCTATAGTTTCATCAAATTTTACTTGCCATAGAGTGTCAAAAGTTAGTTTTGTTCCAAAGATGAGAAAAAAAGCTTTTTGGGGTTTACTAAGAGCAGTAATAGAAAAATAAGTTATAATAAAAAAGCCTCCGACAAAAGCAACAATCTGTGAAGATACTGAAATAAAGAGGAGAAGCATAAGAATGATATTTATAATAAAAGCTTCCTTCAAAATCCCTTTCTCATTTTTCGCTTCGATATGGGAGAAATAATCCGATTCAGCGCGTTGCGATACTGACATAGTTGATGAGTCTGCCTTGGATGAGTAATTCACATAATTTTGCATTTGTATTAGTACCCTTCCATTCTATTCAGCTAATCCCTTCACGACAGTCTAACGTTTTTAGTACACTTGAAACAAATCCTTTTGCAGACTTTCTTATGCTGACATTTTCTGCGATAAAACAGCAAGCGATCCACCCTATTTCTCCACCGCGTTCTGGGTTATCAAAAAGCCAATTTAACTTTTCTGACACCTTTTCCACGTCGGAAAAATCCATTACAAACCCGTTAACTCCCTCCTGAATAAGATCGGGAGTGGCCCCAGCGTGAACAGAAGAGACACACGGGACCCCGGCAGCCATGGCTTCAACCAAGGCAAGCCCCCAAATATCAAAATCAGTCTGAAACAAAAAACAGTCGGCAATTGCCATAAATACC
>MHDW01000096.1:7517-7978 GCA_001803645.1 Nitrospirae bacterium GWC2_42_7
AGCAAAAAGTCATCTCTTAAATTAGACATTGCTTTAACAACATCTAATACTTTGAGAACATCTTTTCTGTTAGTAAGATGCCCGATATAAAGAAGATGTTTTTTGTTTTTCTTTAATCTTGCATTATTTCGCAAAACTTCAGTTTCAGTTCTAAAAAAATCTGTATCAACAGTATTAATTGCAACCTCAACTTTGTCAGGGCTAGCTCCCAGCGACATCAGATATTTTTTCGACTTTGAACCATAAGCAATAAATCCTGCTGCCCTCCTGACTAATATTTTTCGTTGAAGCCTCCTTAAAAAAGTATCATTCATTCCCTTGCGTAAAACAGCTCCCGACCATATTATGTATGGAGTTCTTGCATACCATGACCTCAACCACAGTTTCATTGTCGCAAAAGAAAAAGCATTCGTTATAATTACTGATGGTTTCCATTGCTTCACGATATCTCCCAATCCAGT
>MHDW01000096.1:8009-12420 GCA_001803645.1 Nitrospirae bacterium GWC2_42_7
TATTGTATCTTCTTTGATGGAAGAACCTCATAGTTAAAAGCACATTCCGACATGTCAACCTGCCATTTTCGCCTGTCATATCCCATTGCACCAAAGACTACCTTCAGGCTGATCCTTTTTGAACTCAACTGTTTGCTTAGCTCGTTAAACAGGGGAATGCGATAGGGTGTCGGAATATTTGTAACAAGAAGAACCCTATGCATTGATCACTTCCTCATCCACAGCAGAAACTCGGTGCAGAAAGGTTGAAGAAAGCTATTGGAATGTTCTGCGCCAAATGTTGTCAATCGGCAATCGACATTTCTAAGTAGTTGGTCTAGGGGCTGCGGTAAAAACTTATGCCCGAAATGAGTGATATGCAGTTCCTGTGGGCTTATGGACTCTTCAATAAGGTTAACGATATGCCCTGAGGAAAAAAGCTTTCTGCGATACGCAGGGAGGGTCTTCTTAGTCAAGGCGTTTTTTGCGCGCCAGATATGACGGTATACATACTCGCCCCACAACCGATAGGGGCTCCTTCCATTGGGAAATGAGCAGATCAATTGCCCGTTATTTCTCAAAAGCGCAATCAGCTTAAGTAAATTCTTTTCCGGTTCGGCAGTGTATTCAATAGCACCGGAACAGATAATTATATCAAAATAGTTGTGTTGCCAGTCGAAAGAGTCCATGTCAGCCTCGACAAGTATGAGATTGGGACTAGGGTTGTTTTTCTTGATTTCTTGCAGGTTTGCACCGACCAAGTCGGCGGCTACATACTCCTTTGAGGAAGCAAGAAGTTCAGGGAAAAGAATAGCTGGTCCACACCCTATGTCAAGCACATGACTTGCAGGCTGAACCTCTCTGATGCATTCAAAAATTAAATGCCTCCTCATTCGCCTTAAAAGATTCTGACCCGATTGCTCCGAGTAATTTCGTGCAAAATAATCTGTCTTTTTTGACTCCAGGTCTTGCTTAATCAGTGCCTTGTCGTTTTTCATTCTTCCCAGTCTTACCCTATCGGCCGGTGCGCTTCAGCGTATAGATTACTCCGCCAGGACCCAACTTTCTGGAGAGTTTTCCGACTGTCGCGAGCCACATACGGTCGAGGTCAATCAGTAACTTTGCCACAGCTTTGGAATGTATGCCTAGCCTGTTATTCAGCAGACTTACGAGGACATGTCTCAGCGGGCTATATTCAAATAATGCATCGACCAGTTGTGCCCGATCCTTGATGATCGCAAGCAGATTGTCCCAGTCTATCCATTCGTTGTGGGGACTCATTCCGGTCTCAAGATGGCGATCAGACGAATATGCACCAGTGGATACACTTTCCTTGCGAAGTAGTCGAGGCCGAGGTATCCTCGGCTTAAGAACTGGATCAGAACCGATAAAAAAGCCGCCTGGTTTTAAAATAGGCAAAAAAACCGTGAGTTGTTGCTCGTGATGCGGCAGGTGATGCAGCACGCCGTAAGCGACTATTAGATCGACCGATTCAGTCTTCAAGGGGAGCGACTCAGCCGACGCTTGGATGATCAGGCCTTTAGGGAAAAGCCTCTTTGCCAGCCTGCATGCATTGAAAGACAGGTCCAGGCCTATGTATTTTTCGATAGTCTCTCCATAGACATCGTACAGCGTGCTTGCTCCGCCGCATCCGATTTCTAAGATAACCTTTCTGTGAACTTCTTCCGGCAGGCGTTCAAGCAACTTTTGCCTCGGCAATGTCCGGTTCCATCCCGTTCTCCCCCAGTCAGAGTCCTTAAGCTGTTTTTCAAACCGTTGTTCCCAATAGCGCATCTCCTCGCTACTCCAGTCTATTGTTTCAGCCAAGGTGACTAAGGAAAGCGCTTTAAATGTCTCATTAATACTGAATTGGCCTCCCAGGATAGTCAGTGCCCCGCTTTGCCGCTTGAAAAATGCCAAACACAACTTTTTAACGTCATCAGTGATCGGAGCCATGATGATGATACCATCGATAACGGGATACAGCACACCCGTAGCAGGGCAAAGGAAGCCTGCCTCTGTATCGAGACTGACGTATTCCAGCGGCTCCCGCGTGCGTGGGCAGACGAGGACCTTATGCAGTGCTTTATCCGGTTTCGTCATGAGCCCTGTTTTCAGATTGCAGAACATCCCTGTAGAACTGTTTGTATGCGGTTTTCATATTATTAATGGAGTATTTTTCGACAACATACCGGGAAGCTGTTTCCGCCACTTCCCGTGCAACCCCGGGATTGTCATGAACAAATTCTATTTTCCTTGCAAGATCACGCTCGCCTTCCGCCACATAGCCGGTCACTGAGTCCACAATATGTTCTCGTAGGCCCGCAGCGTCGCTCATAATAAAGGTCGGTACTTTATGGTACATTGCCTCAACCACCGCGTTCCCAAATGATTCTTCCTTGCCGCTCGCCAAAACGAAACAATCCAAAAGTTGATAATAATTCATCATGTCCGGCACTTCTCCGGCAAAAAGAACCTGCTTCTCCAAATCCATCGACGATGCTAGCCGCTGTAGGTTGTCGTGCTCAGGACCCTTGCCAAAGATTATCAGTTTTTTGTCCTCGACTTTACAAATACCAAATGCCTTAATCAGCAGGTCCACTCTCTTCCAGTCAAGCAGGTGACATGCGGTCCCGATATTATAGCCTTGCCTGCTTAATTTCAATTTACCCGAAACAGCGTCCTTATCTGTATTCGTCTCCAGAAGTTTAAAATCCAGACCGTTATACAAGACGTACACTTTACTCTTTATGCCATAGTATTTATGCATGAATTCGACCGCTGTCCGAGTATTTCCTGAATAGCCGTCAAAGCAGCTCCTCAGCAAAAACTTTGTTGCAGAATACTTAAGGCTTCTTTTAAAACCATATCGGCTGTAATCAATTATTCCGCCTCTCCTTGTAAAAACTCTCTTTATCTTTTTTCCCGACATAAGGCTCATGAGAATGTGGTTTGGGGAGGTGTCATGGAAATGATGTATCTGAAAGCCTCCCATGGACTTAAGAGTTTTTCTGCTAAACCTGAAATCCAGACCGCCTGATATGTTCAAATCAATAACTTCGATCTCAAGTTTCCTGACCAGGTTCACATAATGTCCTTCGTTGATTCCGATAGCTACTGCGAACTCAAACTCATCATCTGCAGAAAAGGCCCGCAGCAACTGATATTGTGCTCTCTCCTGACCGCCTATTTTCCCATGGGTCAGGAAGTGAAGCACCTTTATCTTTTTCCTGTCACTGTGCCGATTCACAAAGTCAGCCATCAAAGCTCCCCCATCGGACAAAGTCCATCCCTAAAGCCGCATTCCTTAAAACCATTACTGTCAGTTTTGTTCAAAGAAAGACTCACGATCCCTTTGTTGCCTTGTCCATGTACCCGTCTGTTTTTTTGAAATACAGGGTCGTGCCGAAAAACTCCCTGTAGAAACGTGCAAGATGGCTTCTCAAAAGTGCACTGATACCGGCGGCATTGCCGGGTATTAGCGGCTGCCGGTTCAACGTCAGGCCACAGGTCCTCCCCAAGGCAGACAAACTGCTGTTGGTAAAACAATTAATATGTTCCAGTGGATGAAGAGCGTCCTTTGAGGGCTTCCAGCCTGACCTGGTTATTTTCTTTTCCATTTTGTTTCCGTTCGGGACCGATATTCTGATATATCCACCCGCATTCAGGCGTGAACTTAAAGTCAGCAGAACGTTCCTGGGATCAGGCAAGTGCTCCAATACCTGATCAAGGTTTATGAAATCGAAAGATGCTGAGAGCAGTTGAGCAAAGTCAGTCATTACAGAAATCCCGTTGCTTCTGGCAAATGCCGCCTTTTCTCCGGAAATCTCGAACCCGGCGATATTCATGCCATGGGCCTTAACCATCAGGCACCAAAAGCCCCAGCCCATTCCGAAATCCAGCACATTTATTTCATAAGGCTTTCTGGGTATCAGAGAATAAATAATCTGTACCTGCCTTGAGTAAGAAGAAAAAAGCGCTGTATCGGCATATCGTTTTTTATTAATGCTTTTTTCGGGTGACGCCCAGAGATTGTATAGCTTCTCCATATGCGCTTCGTTCAAAATAAAAGCCTGCCAGATAAAGCCGCATTCCATGCATTTTAAAATTTCGTATTTTCCCCCTGAGAGGTCTGTCCGATTTATCCGTCCTTCATAATATTCCTTTAGAAAAGGCCATACGGCGTCCCCGGCAAACGGGTCAGAGAATAAAGCTGAAGTGTTCTTGCTTCCGCATATTTCACAAGAGTCCCTGAAGATGAAATCAGTCATTCCGTTCCTCCGGATACAGAGGTTAATATTTGAGCTAATTTCTGTGAAATGGAGCGGTATGTAAATAGATCAATTTCTTCATCCCTGCCTTGATATGGCAACGAACCTTCGCGGCAGAAAGCATCGTATGCTTTGTTCAGATATGATTTCAGCTTGCCGAA
>MHDW01000096.1:12484-18392 GCA_001803645.1 Nitrospirae bacterium GWC2_42_7
CCCAGATACTCGAAGAGTTTTCCCGGATGCACTCCCAGTTCATCCGGGCTGTCCCAGTTCAGGAGTACCAGCAAATGAGACTCTCTGCTTTTTTTCAATACTTCGCCTCTGGGAATGAGCGGATGAAAATGTACCATGTCGGTTACTCCTAAATTCTTGGCTTCTTCAACCACACGTTCCGGCACCACCCCCCAAAAATTTAGCTCAACTCTCCGTCTGTCCATCCGGTTTTCCCGTATAAGCTCGTATATTGCCTTCAGTAAAGGTTCCGGGAAATGCTTCTCCTTTATATTTCCGGCATAGGTCAATACAAATTTGTCTTTTCGCTGCGCTATCGGTACATTCCTGAAGTCGTCTTCGTCGAAGCCCAGTGTTAATGCCGATATTTTTTTGTCTTGGTGGAGCTTTCTCCATTTTATGGCCCTTTCTTCGGAAACCATGACCAGGTGGTCTGCGTATTTTAACGTGTTCTTTTCATATTGCGTTTCTATTAAATGTCTCAAAGCACAATAGCTGTATCTGTGGTATTGAGACCACAGGTCCCTGAAATCAGCTACCCATGGAATTTTATGTCTTAATTTCAACTTCTTGCCTATAACAGCTGTTGTCCACGGGGACGATGTAGTAAATATGCATCTGATATCGTTTTCTCTCAGGATTTTGTCCGCGGCCCGCATGGCTATCCTGGTCCAGCCGTTATTGCGGTCAGGGAAAGCCAAAACTGTTTTGAGCTGATGCTGAATATAGTCCCGTACCAGATTCTTTCCTTTAGCAGGGATGGATGGATTCTGTTTGACTTCAGCTTTTATCTGATTATGAGATTTTCCTCTCAAATACAAAAAAATATCGAACGGGCTGACTTCCACTATGTTCATCGATTTTTTTAAATCGTCTCTGGACCCATATGACCACTGGGGTATCAAAACTATCGGTTCCCATCCGAATTGCGGCAAGTACTTGGCAAGACCCAACGGACGTAAAGCACCCATTACATTTTCAGGCGGGAAATGGTATGCGATCATCAGGACCTTTTTCATTTCTAACTGTTGCGGCTCAAAGATTTGATAAAACCCGCACACCACATCAGGGTATGTATGTTAAGCTTCAGGAGCTTTGACCTATCGACTTTTGCCGGCGGATTCATCAGCAGGCTCGATATTTTTATGAACGCACCCAAGGCCATAATGATCCTGTATATGACCGCTCTCGCAAATCCGAAATTTTTCTTATAGAATTTGAACCTGTTAACAAGAAAAAGATGATGGGATTTAAGGGCTTTAGCTTTCGTACTCTGTCCGCCGTAATGGATGATTTCCGCACCCGAATAATAATGAACAGCTCCGCCGGATCGTCTTATACGGAAGCAAAGATCGCCATCCTCACTATAAAGGAAAAAATTCTCATCCATCAGGCCCAGTTTCACTAAGGCGTTCTTTCTCATAAGCATGAAGCAGCCGGCGACATAGGCCACAGTTTGTGTCTTATTCGGGTCGAAATGTTTAAGCTTGGCTTTCTCCATGATGAGAGCATTGCTACAGAATCGTTCCATGCCTGTCAACATTAGAAACTGAGCTCGTAGTGAATAGAATTCCGCCCCCTTCCAAGTCCGTTGCACCGATCCATCCGTATTGAGAACCCGGCATGCCACAAGATCGTTTTCGCCCTGTTCCGCAAGAAAACTCACACATCTCTCAATTGCCCCTTTTAGGATAACCGTATCCGGGTTTAGCAGAAGAACATACTCGCCTCGCGCAGCTCTTACCCCTTGGTTCGTTGCGGCTGCAAAGCCATGATTCTCCTTATTCAGGATAACCTTAACATCGGGATATTTTCGTAAAAGCATCTCTTGCGTTCCGTCGTGTGAGGCGTTATCGGCAACAATTAATTCGTATGAAATGCTCTGCGTAGTGCGCCGTATCGACTCAATGCAGGCATCGAGGAGGTCGCGTGTATTATAGCTCACAATTATTATTGATATATCCATTTGGAACCGTTGTCTGAATGTCTTTAGATCCTGGTCTAATTTTTTCTGGCTCTTATGCTGATAGCTCCACCACGATATATTAACTCAATCAGAATAAGACCGATTGAATAAGCTTTGTTGAGAAGTATCTTTTGTAGCCTGCTAAAATTTCTCTTTTCCCATTCCTTATTTAAGTTTTTTAAAGTTAGATCTCTCTTGTATGAACCTTTCCATTTGTATATATCTTCAATATCAAACCCTGCCTTGCTGACAAGCAGTGATAATGTTGCCGGATTAAAGTGATAAAGATGACGAGGCGCATCAATAGCGGACCATTTATCCCGGAAAAGCCTTGGTCCCAGGGACTCAATATTCGGGACTTCAATAATAATATAGCCCCCATCTTTAGTCACCCGCCATGCTTCGCGTAATGTTTTCAGAGGATTATGCATATGCTCCAGGCTATGCTTCATTGTTATAATATCGAATGATCTGTCCTGGTAAGGCAAGGTCCCTGAATCAGCAATGCTGGCATCAATTTCATTGTTCTTGGCTTCATCAACGGCTGCTGAGTCAATATCTGTGCCGACACCTTTGATCTTTCCATCAAGAAGCCAATCATTATGAATGCCAAGAATAAAAGAGCCGTTTCCGCAACCGACATCAAGAAGAGTTCCCTTCTTACCAACAAGACCCCATCTTTGCCTTGATATAATTTTATTTCTAAATAGTGCCAGCAGCACAGCTCCTGTCATTTGATTCAATATTTTATTTTGACTGTTATTATCTTTTTGAACATGTGCGAGCAGCGCAGACTTCGCGATTTTTTTCAATCCCGCTGACTGCTGTCTACGCGAGACAGTTTCACGCGTTTTGGCTTTTCCATGAGTATAATACTTCTCACCATAATATAGATTCATATGATCCGGATGTGGTCTCGGATTTACATAGATAAGCCCACATTCCTTGCATTTAACTATTGAAAATTGCCCATCATCTTGCGAAAACCAGTCAGTCGCAGTCATAAAAGGTAATACTTTGTCCGATTCGCACAAATTACAGGTCACAAATTCAAGGCCGAACTCGGGCTTCACTAAACGTGACGGGGCATTAAGTTGAGCTTTGCCCTCAGAAATTCCAGAGTTGTCGTGCGATCTCTCTCATCCATTACGATAAAATAACCGCCCACAAAAGCTAATAAAGAAATCGCAACAAATGACAGGACTAACGTAAAAAGAGTATTAACCCATTGTGAAAGTGGATAGGATATCACCATCATGAAGATTACGAGACCGAATGATTTTTTGAAGCCTTCATTCCACAGCCTTGAGAAACTGATCCCGAAGAGCTTGGTCGCAATTATCCCGATAAAAAACGGGATCAGCAGATATCTATGAAGCGACCATGCCAGCGCTGCGCCGACAATGCCGAAGCTGGGGATTAAAGCAAAGCACAGAATTACGTTTATGATAGAAAATACTAACTGAAGCTTTGCAGGAAACGCCGGCTTATTGAGCCCCCGAGCCCCCTCAACCGATATGTAAGCCCAAAAGCTTAAGATATATGCTGGGCCAATGAGCTGCAGAATAAGCGTGCCGTTTTCAGCAAATTGTTTGCCTATCCAAAAACCAAGGAGTTTGTTGGCAAAAAAGGTAAATAGCATCATAAAGGGCAGCGTAAGGATGACAATGATTTTTGTTGATCTCAAAAAAAGCTCCCGGAGCGACTCTTGTGAAGACAGTCCGTGCAATTCACTGAACAAGGGAAAGGCCGCGTGGCTGACACTCCTGGGAATGAAGCTGACCCTTGACGCAAGCGAGTCCGGAATAACGTAATATGTTAAGGATGAAATTGGAAGAAAAATGCCCACAAAAAATGAATTGATTCTCCCTGACAACATAACCAAAAGGCTGTCAATTGTGACCATGCTGCCGAACCTGAATAAATCTTTCATGATACCGGCATTAAAGCCGGCGGCAATAGGAATGAAAGGAAAAGTTCTTTTAACGACAGCCACATATGTGCAAATAGAGAGAAAACTAATTATAATGTTCAAAATAACTAGTGATAAAAGGGAAAATCCGAGATAGAGAAGACATACGGACCCAATAGTCTGCAAGCTTCCGAATATAATGTCGATCTTGTTCGTTATATCAAATCTCTGCAAGGCCTTTGGTATTGCCCCGAAAACATTACAGGGCATATTTAAAAGGAAACCGACTGCGCTGAAGTAGAAAGCCCATCTGGCGGTATTCTTCAAACCGGGCGGGATTTTAAAAACTGAAGTGATAAAAAGATCAGTCAATAAATAAATCAACACTGCGCCAATCACTCCCATCAGACAATAAACTAGCAGAGCTGAACCAATTGCTTTTTTTATTGAATCATAGTCTTTCTTTGCGTGGAATTCGGCAATAAATTTAATTATTGCCCTGCCTAAGCCTAACTCCATGAAACCAAAATACCCTATTACAACAAACATTACAGAATAAATACCATAGGCATCGACACCCAATTTATTGACTATAAATGGTGTTGTAAAAAAATGAAGCACCGTAAGCCAGAGGCTTGATGTAAGATTAAACAGTGAGTTGTTGATTATTTTATGGGATCGGTTCATAAGTACGAGTTATTGCAGCCCTTGATACTGTTACGGGCGGGTGATAAATCTAAAATTGCCACTCTGCGGTGACTCAGAACTAGTTTCAAAGGCCGTTGTTCCCTAATTCGATGTAAATTGATAAGCTCCACATCTTAATTTGAACCACACGTGGTTTTATTTCGTTAGGTTCGAGTTGATTTAACTTATTTGATGTTATCGCTTTTCTGTGCATGAAAAGTATTCTCGAGGAAAGGGATACAAATGTCAGGCGCCTATCCAAATAATTCGATTTACAATATTTTGAATTTTTTTCCTCAAAATATAATTGTATTTATAGCGCCTCATAAATTGCCTAATCTCCGCGTCCTCGATTTCTTTGACCCTCTTTCCGGCGATTATCGAATACAACTCATAGCCGGACAGGTCTGTTTCACTGAAGGCGTGAGGCTTTCTTGCCTTGAGTAAGACGCCTGGAGAAGATGTGTCCCGTTCAATCCTTTCTATAATGAAGTCCGAAAAAATATTGCGAATGTCATCAACTTCGTATCTCCAGTAGTCAAAAGGATACCCGTGATATTTAAATCCTATAGACCTTGTGGTGATCAACAGAATCCCTCCTGGACAACAAAGATTCTTTATATTTGAAATTACTTTTTTCCACTCTCTCACGTGTTCCAACAGTTCAGTCGAAATCACAAGGTTAAATGAATTTCTCTCAAATTTATCAAGTAACTTCTCCGCGTTACAGATTACGTCAACACCTTCACCGGCCTCAATATCAACGCCAATATATTTAGCAGGACTTCTCGATACTATAAACGGTCGAAGGCTGCCATTAACATTACGTGCCCCCAATTCGATGACGCTTTTGCCCTTGATCTCGTCACAGGCCAAATTTACTGTACCAAATATTATGCCGTTCGCACTACTCATAAGCTAAATTCCCTCCCTGTATCAATAATGGCTTCATTGTTCATATAACTCTGCAAGAATTTTATAGTTCATAAGCCTCAGTTCCAGTCCGGCAGTTCGGAATATGTCAATGACTTTGAGACACTCCCTGTCCGCATTTAGTGTATTTTTTCCTCACTCACTGGCAGTAACTTCGGTTTGGCGGGGTCGGGCTTTGCTATTTTGTATTTCAGTTTATGGCGGGGTGGCGTGGCGGTGGCGGGGTCAGGCTTTGCTATTTTGTATTTCAGTTTATGGTTCATATTTAAAGAATAGTTCATTGAGTTCATTGCGTTTGTAGGGTTCGTTGAGTATAAAAAACTGGCAAGCCTGCACAGCCGTGAAGTGTAAAATTCAAAGGCCGAGAAAGGTTAGGCAAGTGGCGGGGTCAG
>MHDW01000097.1 GCA_001803645.1 Nitrospirae bacterium GWC2_42_7
TATATAGCGACTACAGGCAGACCGGGTCCTGTGCTGATAGATCTTCCGAAGGATGTTACTACTCATAAGGCAGTTTTTGACTGGCAGCAGGAAATAAACATGAGAAGTTACAAGCCTACTTATGAAGGCAATTTATACATGATAAAACAGGCCGCCAATATGATATCAAAGGCAAAGAAGCCTGTGATAATAGCAGGCGGCGGTGTGATACTTTCAGGCGCTTC
Source organism: Nitrospirae bacterium GWC2_42_7 (assembly GCA_001803645.1). Lineage (GTDB taxonomy): Bacteria > Nitrospirota > Thermodesulfovibrionia > Thermodesulfovibrionales > UBA6898 > GWC2-42-7. The sequence goes on from MHDW01000097.1 coordinate 225, forward strand.
CAAGGAACTGAAAGAACTCGCAGAATACAGCGAAGTTCCTGTAACCATGACCCTGATGGGGCTTGGAGCCTTTCCCGGAAGTCATGACTATTCCCTCGGCATGCTCGGCATGCATGGCACTTATTATGCGAACAAGGCCATACAGGATGCAGATCTTTTGATTGCGATAGGTATGCGTTTTGACGACAGGGTCACAGGGAAAATAGATGCGTTTGCTCCGCATGCGAAGATAATACATGTGGATATTGACCCAACGTCGATCAGAAAAAATGTGCGTGTGGATGTTCCGATCGTCGGTGATGTGAAAAAAGTCCTCTCAGTGATGAGCAAGGTGATAAAAGAAGAAGGAAAAGAGCAGTGGCATGAGGTAAGAAAAGCCTGGTTTAAGCAGATAAACGCATGGAAAAACGAAAGACCGATGTCATATAACGATGACAATGATGTCATAAAGCCCCAGTTTGTTGTTGAAAAAATTTATGAACTTACAAAAGGAGATGCGATCATAGCTACAGAGGTCGGACAGAATCAGATGTGGACAGCCCAGTTTTACAAATTCGACAAACCACGCACACTTCTGACTTCCGGTGGTCTTGGAACAATGGGGTATGGTTTCCCTGCTGCTATTGGAGCCCAGCTTGCGTTTCCGAACAAGCTTGTTATAGACATAGCTGGAGACGGAAGCATACAGATGAACATACAGGAACTTGCAACTGCTGTTATAAATAAGCTTCCGGTAAAGATAGCGATCCTGAACAACAGATGTCTCGGAATGGTAAGGCAGTGGCAGGAGCTTTTCTTTCAGGAAAGATATTCCCATACAAAGCTTGACGATACTGTGCCTGATTTTGTAAAAGTTGCTGAGGCATATAGTGCGGTCGGTCTGAGGGCTGTAAAGCGTTCTGAGGTCGAGCCTGTACTAAAAGAGGCGTTCAAAATCAAACGGCCTGTTATGATGGATTTTGTTGTTGACTGGAGAGAGAAGGTGTTCCCTATGGTGCCTGCAGGAGCGCCGATAGATGAAATGCTTTTTAATGAAATAGAAAAGAAGACAGAAAAGAAACTTAAAGCAGTAAAGTAAAAAATACAAGTAGCAAGTAGTTAGTAGTAAGTAGTTAGGGAAAAAACATTAAAATAAGTAGTTAGTAGCTAGTAGTAAGTAGTTAGGGAAAAAACATTAAAAAAGTAGTTAGTAGCTAGTAGTAAGTAGTTAGGGAGAAAACATTAAAATAAGTAGTTAGTAGCTAGTAGTAAGTAGTTAGGGAAAAAACATTAAAATAAGTAGTTAGTAGTCAGTAGTTAGTAGTTAGGGAAAAATGATTCAGAATATGTATATGCTTTTATTTCTACTAACTACTTGCTACTAGCTACTTGCTACTATTTTCCAAAAAGAGGAGAGCTATGAGACATACAATATCAGTACTTGTTGAAAATAAATTCGGGGTGCTTTCCAGGATATCCGGCCTGTTCAGCGGCAGGGGGTACAACATAGAAAGTCTTTCTGTGAATGAAACAATAGATCCAAAAGTGTCAGTTATGACTATTGTGACAACCGGAGATGACTCTATAATAGAGCAGATAACAAAACAGCTGAACAAGCTTATTGATGTCATTAAGGTTGTTGACATGACTGAGCTTGACCATGTTGAACGTGAGATGGTGCTGATTAAAATTGCGCCGAAACAGGAAGACAAGGCAGAAGTATTGAGGCTTACCGAGATATTCCGCGGCAGGGTTGTTGATTCCAGTCAGAAAACATATACAATTGAGATAACAGGTGATGAGAAGAAGATAGCTGCAATGGTCGAGATACTTAAGCCTATGGGGATAAAGGAGTTTGTAAGGACAGGCAAAATTGCAATAGCGAGGGAAGGTCTTAAGAAGTAATATTTTTTGATTTTCTTGCAGCACACATATCTTTGTTTTTCAAAAGGACTTTGTAATGGTATCTAAAGAAGACATAAATCTTATAGTGGGGGGCAATCACCATGATCCTTTCTCTGTGCTCGGGATGCATGCTGAAAAAAACTCAATAGAGGTGAGGGCTTTTTTGCCTGAAGCAGAAGATGCATGGATCATTAATGAAATAAGCAAAGAAGAATATTCGATGCAGAGGGTACATAAACATGGTTTTTTTAATGCTGCATTTCAAAAGAAAGGAGAGTTCCCTTACAGCATAAAGATAAAGACTCTTGACGGAAAATCAATTAAGTTCAAAGACACTTACTTCTTCGGACAGGTTCTCACAGAATATGACCTTTATCTTATAGGTGAAGGCAACCACTACAGGAATTTCGAAAAGCTCGGCGCACATATAACCGTTATAAGCAGTACAAAAGGTGTTCATTTTGCTGTATGGGCGCCTAATGCAAGAAGGGTAAGTGTTGTAGGGGATTTTAACAAATGGGACAACAGAAGACATCCGATGCGTTTATTAGGTGCATCAGGCATATGGGAGATCTTTATCCCGGGTATAGAAGAGGGCGAGGTCTACAAGTTCGACATTAACTCCAAGCACCACAAATTCCATACTGTAAAGTCAGATCCCTACGGTTTTTATTTTGAAAAAAGACCGAAGAGCGCGTCTATTGTCCGGGATATAAATAAATATAAATGGAAGGACAAAGAATGGATCAAAAAGAGGCCGGAAAAAAACTGGTTTGAATCTCCTGTTTCGGTCTATGAGGTCCATCTCGGCTCATGGATGAGAGTGGCTGAAGAGGAGAACAGGTTCCTGACATACGTTGAGTTGGCAGACACATTGATAAAATATGTGAAGGAGATGGGTTATACACATATAGAACTTCTTCCTGTATCAGAACATCCGCTTGATGCCTCCTGGGGATATCAGGTCATAGGTTATTTTGCGCCTACCAGCAGGTTCGGTACGCCGGAGGAGTTCATGTTCTTTGTTGACAGATGCCACCAGAACAATATTGGAGTTATTCTCGACTGGGCTCCTGCGCATTTTCCAAGGGATGGGCACGGACTCGGGTTTTTTGACGGCACCTGTCTTTATGAACATGAGGACCCGAAAATTGGGGAACACAAGGAATGGGGCACACTGGTATTTAATTATGGCAGGAATGAAGTCCGGAACTTCCTAATATCGAATGCTTTATTCTGGATCGAAAAATATCATATTGACGGATTAAGGGTGGATGCTGTTGCTTCAATGCTGTATCTTGATTATTCAAGGGAAGAAGGTGAATGGATACCAAATGCCTTTGGCGGCAGGGAAAACCTTGAGGCTGTATACTTTATAAAAAAGTTCAATGAAGTTACACATGGGTATTTCCCCGGCATACTGACAATAGCGGAAGAATCCACTGCATGGCCTGCTGTATCAAGGCCTGTATATCTCGGCGGACTCGGTTTTGATATGAAATGGAACATGGGGTGGATGCACGATATGCTCGAGTATATGTCAAAAGACCCGATCCACAGAAAATATCATCACAATAGTCTTACTTTCGGCCTTTTGTATGCATACACAGAGAATTTTGTTCTTGTTCTCTCACATGATGAGGTTGTTCATGGGAAGAGTTCAATGCTGAGTAAGATGCCGGGTGATGTCTGGCAGAAATTCGCGAACCTCAGGCTATTTTACGGCTTTATGTATGGTTATCCCGGTAAGAAGCTCTTTTTTATGGGAAGCGAAATAGGCCAATGGGATGAATGGAAAAGCGATCATAGTCTTGACTGGCATCTTTTGCAGAACAGGCAACATAACAGGATGCAGAAGTATGTGCAGGACATAAACATTATATATTCATCTGAACCTGCGTTGTATGAAGTTGATTTTGATTATCGCGGATTTGAATGGATAGATTTTAGGGATACTGACAACAGTATAGTCTCTTACTTAAGGCGCGGCAAAAAACAGGATGAACATATTGTTGTTGTCTGTAATTTCACGCCTCAGCCGATGTTCAGATACAGGATAGGCGTTCCGTCAAAGTGTTATTACAAAGAGATATTAAATAGTGATTCACGTGAATATGCAGGAAGTAATCTCGGAAACGCAGGGGGAGTAAATGCAGATGAAATACCGTGGAATGGCAAACCGTACTCCATAGAAATAATAATTCCCCCTCTTGCAGTTTTATATTTCAAACCGCAATAGCAGATAAAAATCATAACCCCTCCTAACCCCTGCCTGCCGGTAGGCAGGTCCCCTTATCTTAAGAGGAGGAATAATCAATAATAAACCCCCTCTTAGGTTAAGAGGGAAATAGGGGGAGTTACTGCAAAATCCTTCACTCAAAGGCCATCAACTACAGAACTTTTTCCTTTAGCTTCTTTGTGTAATCTGTTGCATACTCTTTTGCTTCATCAGCCATTTCAGCAAGCTGCTTCCTTGTTTTTTTGCCTGACTGTGGTGCAAATAATAATGCCAAACCTGCTCCAACTATGCCTCCTACCAGAAAAGAAACTAGAATGTTGGTGTTGTTATCTTCATTGCAAAACATAATGTACCTCCTATTGATTTGATGATTAAAGACTATCATTAAGACATGTAAAGGTCAAGGAGATGATTTGTGGTATCAAAAATCCCCTTAAGAGATTCTTACCACCCCGGCCTCCGGCCACCCCTCCTAAATTAGGCGGGGAGTTAATAATAAAACCCAAATAGCTCCCCTCCTTGGTTAAGGAGGGGTGGCCGGAGGCCGGGGTGGTTTGTCTGAATTCTTAAGGAGGGGTAGGGGTGGTTTGTCCTGTAATAAAGATATATCCATTTTAATAATAACTTTATAAATGTTGCGAATTTCTGTTATATTTCGATAGTCATAAAATCGTTTTTTGAGAGGTATTTATGAGTGTTATTGACTGTATCGGAAATACACCACTGGTAAAACTGGAGGCTGTTAATCCATATCCGAAGGTGAATCTTCTGGCTAAACTTGAGGGAAACAATCCCGGAGGTTCTGTAAAAGACAGAATTGCATATTATATGATAAAAGATGCCGAGGAGGCCGGACTTATCAAGCCCGGGGATACAATTCTTGAGGCAACCTCAGGAAATACCGGAATAGGGCTTGCTATGGTTGGGGCAGCAAAAGGATACAAGGTAAAACTTACAATGCCTGAATGTGTCAGTACGGAGAGGAGAAAAGTGCTCGAGGCATTTGGAGCAGAGCTTTTTCTGAGCCCGGGTAAAGAAGGGACAGACGGCGCTATAAAACTTGCATTTAAAATGATAGAAGAGTCTTCAAATGGATATTTTATGCCTTACCAGTTCGATAATCTATCCAATATTAAGGCGCATTATGAAACAACAGGCAAAGAGATAATCGAACAGACCGGAGGTACCATGGATGCGTTTGTTGCAGGGATGGGGACAACAGGCACGTTGATGGGTACAGGGAAGAGACTCCGGGAATATAATAAAAATATCAGGATCATTGGTGTGGAGCCTTATCTGGGACACAAGGTCCAGGGGCTTAAGAATATGAAAGAATCTATTGTCC
>MHDW01000098.1 GCA_001803645.1 Nitrospirae bacterium GWC2_42_7
AAGGCAGCTTGATAGAGATAACATTTATTCTGTAATAAAGGTCTTCCCTGAACGTGTTGTTTTTTATGCAGGCAGAGAGGTCTTTGTTTGTTGCTACTATAAACCTCATGTCAACCTTTCTGCTTTGAACGCCACCGATAGGCCTGATCTCCTTGTCATCAATGACTCTCAGTAGTTTTGACTGCATCTGCATGCTTAATTCACCTATCTCATCAAGAAAGATCGTTCCTCCGTCGCCTTCATCGAAAAGCCCTCTTTTTGAGTTAACTGCTCCTGTGAAAGCTCCCTTTGTATATCCAAAAAGTTCTGATTCAAGCAGGTTGTCAGGGATTGCACTGCAGTTTATAGGGATAAAGGGCTTGTCGTGCCTTGAGCTGTTAAAGTGGATCGCTCTTGCGAATAATTCCTTGCCTGTGCCGGTCTCACCGAGGATCAGAATATTGCTTTTAGTATCTGAGACCTTTTTAACATCTCCAATGATAGTACTGATCTCTCTGCTCCGGCCGATTATTCTTTCGAAATCATAATGGTCTTCCAACTGTTTCTTGAGTAATAGATTTTCGTTTTTAAGAGACCTCTCCCTTAATGCATTACTTATGATCTTCTTGATTTCTTCGTGCAGGACGGGTTTCATTACATAATCATATGCCCCTGACCTTAAGGCCTCTACAGCAGTTTCCAGCGAGGCATATGCAGTCATGATTATTACTATCTGGTCAGGGTTCTGCTCTTTGCATTTTCTCAGGAATTCTATTCCATTAATGCCGGGCAGAATTATGTCGCTTATTATAAGATCATAGAATTTTTCCTCCAGAAACTTCAGCGCGGATTCTGCATTGTTTATTGTATCAACTTCGTATCCTTCGCGCATGAAAACCCTTTTCAGAGATTCTCTGAGGGTCTGTTCATCTTCTACAATAAGGAGTCTTTCAGGCATCTGTCTCAGCCGGAAGTTTTATCACAAATGTTGTTCCTTTACCTATTTTGCTCTTGACCGTAATAGTGCCGTTATGCTCACTGATTATACCATAGCATATGCTCATGCCCAGACCGGTCCCTTTTCCAAAAGGCTTTGTCGTGAAGAACGGATCGAAGATCTTCTCGATGACAGATTCATCCATGCCGATACCGGTATCTTTTAAAACCATCTCCATAAAACCGTCTGACATTTTGATCGCAATATCGATACTGCCGCCCTGTGGCATTGCATCAAAGGCGTTAAGAAGAAGATTTAAGAAGACCTGCTGTATCTGGTCAGGATTTACTTTTATCAGGGGCACTTTATCAATACTGGTTTTGATCTGAATATCCCTGAATCTTTTATCATATCTTACAAGGTTTATAGTGCGGTCGAGAATTTCCGGTATGTCTGATCGTACTTTCTCGCCTGTTGAGACTCTGGCAAAATCTCCAAGGCTGCGCACTATTTTCGCTATCCTCTCGAGGTGGTTGTTGATTGTTTCGAGGGATTCTGCTGTGAATTCGGTGTTTGTGGCAGACACAGGCTCAAGTGTCCTGAGTTCCTGCACAAGGGATGATATGGATGCAAGCGGATTGCCGATCTCATGGGATATACCGGCAGTCAGCTTGCCTATGCTGGCAAGTTTTGAGGCCTGCATAAGCTGCTCTTCCATTTCTTTCTTTTCAGTGATATCTTCACAAATAACAACATAACCGCCTGAAGGGTCTTTGAAAGGGCTTATGTTGATCTTCAAAGATTTAAATGGGGATATCTGCACTGCTGTTTCTTCTTCATGGTTCTGGAGCATTTCTCTTGTTATCCATGGCAGCAACTGCAGTATGTTTTTGTTGAAAGCCCCGGATCTTTTTATCCCTGTTATGATATCCATTCCCTTATTCCAGTATGTTATCTTCAGGAGTGAATCAATCGTGACTATTCCGACAGGGGCGCTTTCTATGATATTCTCGCTGAATTCCTTAAGATATGCCAGGTTCCTGTTCGCCTCTGCAAGTTCCTGCCTCGAAAGCCTCAGAGTATCTGTTATTTGCTTTATAGAGTTTGAAAGCTCCCCTCTTTCTGTCTCTGTCAGAGTTAATTTATTTTCGAAAACAATAGTGGCTATGGCTGAGCCAAGCACCCCTGACAAGACCCTTTCAGCCTCATCTCTCAGCCCTATAAGTTCACTCTGGGATATCATATCCCATTGAATATTATTGGAAGCTATATAATTGGCCACTATGTCCCTTGCTTCTTTCCTGCCGATGTACTGGCCGAGTATATATTCTATCTGCTGTATGCTGTAGCTGCTTTTCATTGACATTATCTTTGGTGTGTAAGATTCGACAAAGAGCAGGGCCTGCCTCTCTTCTTCTTCATTCTGATTGGTGAAGATAGAAAAGCCGACATATAACAGCAAATTAAATAAAAGGCCCCAGAAAAGGGAGTGGCTCCATTTATCAAATCCCTGTACGCCAAACAGAGAGAGCGGATTTAAGATCTCAGAATGGAAAACATAAGAGAATATCCCTTCATCCTGCAGGAAGCCTGATTTCAGAAGCGCCGGCATAAGAAGGGTATAGAACCAAATTATAAAACCTGCAATTATCCCTGCTATTGCGCCGGTCTTGTTCCCTCTTTTCCAGTAAAGGCCAAGGATCATTGAAGGAGCAAATATTGTTACAGCTTCGAAAGATTTCAGTCCGATGTCAACGAGACTATAAAATTCACCGATGGATACAGCAAAGAAATAACCGAGGGACACGCATCCTATTATTATGATCCTTTTGAGGTTAAGTATAAAGGCCGGGAATCCTCTCATGTCATTAAATCTGAAGATCGCAGGCATCACAAGGCTGTTCATGGTCATTGTGCTTAAGGCCAGTGATTCAACTATAACCATCCCTGTTGCAGCTGAAAAACCGCCGATAAAAACAATCAGGGCAAGCAGAGGTTCATTGTTCTGTAAAGGGATCGTGAGCACAAAGCTGTCTGCATTTGCCTGGCTTCCGCCGAGCAGGAGGCCGCCAAACGCAACAGGCACCACAAATATATTTATAAGAAAAAGATAGAGAGGAAAAAGCCACATGGCCTTATTAATATGAGAAACATCTGAATTTTCGACCACAGCCACATGAAACTGTCTTGGCAGGAACATGATCGCCATCATCGACAGAAAAAGAAGCGAGGCCCATTCAGTGTAGCTTGTGGATGCCTCGCTGCCGAGCAGGAGCAGGTTCCGGTAATTTGTGTCATTGATCTTATCGAATATATCGGTAAAACCGTTGAATAAACCGTATGTAACAAAGATCCCTACCAACAAAAATGCCAACAGTTTTATTATTGATTCAAAGGCTATCGCAAAGATAAGACCCTCATGCCTTTCTGAGGAATCGAGCCTGCGCGCACCGAAAATTATTGCGAAGACACCGAGGATCAGAGTTATAAACCATCCGGCCATTGCACTGCCTTTGGTCTCTCCAGCAAGTATAGTGAATGTATTAATGATAGCCTTTATCTGAAGGCCCAGATACGGGGTTATTCCTACAACAGCAACAATAGTAACAAGGGCTGAGAGGAATAGTGAATTACCGTACCTTGAGCCTATAAAGTCGGATATGGTTGTTATCCTGTTCTCTTTTGAGATGCGGATGATCTTTCTCAGCAGCAGCCACCACAAAGAGGCTATCAGGGTAGGGCCGAGATATATGGTCAGAAATGAAAGGCCGGAAGTTGCAGCCTTTCCTACGCTTCCATAGAAGGTCCATGACGTGCAGTAGACAGCCAGAGACAGGGAGTAGATATAAGGATTGGAAACAATGCTCTTGCCTGCCTTCTCCCTTTTTTCAGCATAATAAGCAACTAAAAATAAAATGCTTAGATATGCAAGAATAATGAAGAATAAAAGCCCGCTATTAAACATCTTTTGCTTTCTTTTTGAGTGTGGTATTTATAAAAAGCCCGACAGTTATAATGAATAGTCCCCAGACGATGAAAAGGTAAAGGGGAAGGGATATACGGAAGATAAAGAGAAGAGGCCAGTTAAAAAGCAGGAGCCCTATAAGGAAAAGAAATATCCATAATTCCTTGCTGTTCATCTAAGAAAATTTATCATGACTGGATGTTTATAAGCAAATATAACTGTCAACAGTCTGCAACTGGATAAATGGCTATGGATACAGCGCCACCAACCTGAAGCTTTGTAGACAATTCTTCCTTGAATATTCGGATTTGCTAAGGGGAAGAATTGGGCACACACTGAATAGCCAATTGTCGTTAGCCGCTAAACGGTCTTTTTCTGATCTCATTACCACCACTTCTGAAATTGGTCACACACCGTGTGACCAATCATGGAGGCCGGGACTGCTTCACTCTAATCTCGCATGGTCGCTTTATAGACACCTTCTACGAGTTGCATCGCCACAAGCTCGTGCATTCTATGAGATAGAAGCTATTAAGAACAACTGGGCTGCTCGTGAGTTGGAACGGCAGATCAACAGCTTGCTTTACGAACGCCTTGCCTTAAAGTTTAATTGTTAATGATTGTTTGCGAGAGGTGCAAGCCTTATTACACTTCTTTATCCGCTGTGTCTTTCTTGGGCCGCTTGCCTTTTGCAAACTGAAGATATCATCTGATAACCAGTATCGAGATGATACTCTCCGATGTGAGGATTACTGATTGAATTCCTTCAGCCGACCTCGCCCGTTTATGCAACGAAGGGAACAAAATTCCTAAAGCCTTCCCCATCAAATACAAATAAGCAAGGCCAGACCCCGCCATATTCGGAGTATTGTGCCTGATATGAAATATGTTCAGAGAGTTCTTCCTCAGAGAAGAGTAATATTACGAATGATTTGATGACAGTGTTATCATATGACAATACTTATAGATAATTATTGAGAGGACGGCGGATGGAAGAAAACAGGATAGAAATCGACCGGGATCTTTGCAATGGCTGTGGGACATGCGTCACTGTTTGCCCGACTGACACCATCTCACTTGTTGATGGAAAGGCAACTGTCACAGGCGAGGATTCTATCTTTTGCGGACATTGCGCGGCAATCTGTCCCCAGAAAGCAATTCGTGTCACTGCAATTGATAAAGAGATGTCATGGTATAAGACTTTCACTTCAGAGGAACAGTGGCTTCCTCCCGGAAAATATAGCACACCAGTTTTGGTACAGCTTATGGCCTCGCGCCGGTCCTGCCGTTGCTTTACCGGCCAACCCGTAGACCGGGATATGCTCGAAGACCTCATAAAAATTGGCATCACTGCACCGTCCGGGACCAACAGTCAGGCTTGGACTTTTACCATTCTTCCAACGAGGAAGGCAGTGACATCTTTTGCAGAACAAATCGCGTCCTATTTCGGGAGATTGAACACCACTGCAGAGAAGACCATGCTTCGTTTGTTTCTCAAGCTGATAGGCAAAGGAGAACTCGATGCTTATTATCACGGTTATTATCAGAAGATCAAGGAGACGCTTGAAGAATGGCATGCAACAGGCAAAGATCGACTCTTTCACGGCAGCACAGCTGCCATCCTGGTCGGATCAAGG
>MHDW01000099.1:0-507 GCA_001803645.1 Nitrospirae bacterium GWC2_42_7
CGCAAACATCATGAATATTTTTGTTTGAATGATTTTGTCGTCTTTTGTATAATATGTGTTACAAAGGAGGCCGATGACATGAGCACAACAATAACCATACGAGTAGAAGATGAGACCAAGGAACGCCTCAATAGACTGGCTAAGGCAACGGACAGGACGATATCGTATCTGCTTGGAAATGCTATCGAGCAGGTACTTGAGCAGGAAGAATGGCAGATCGGGGTGATCCGGAAAAGGGTGGAACAAGCAGACAGTCCTGATGCTAAGTTCATCCCTCATGATGAAATCGCAGGATGGCTTAAGACCTGGGGCTCCAAAAAAGAAAAGAAGCCGCCTAAATGCGCGTAGAATGGTTAGCTGAAGCTGGGCAGGACCTTATTGGTATCCGCCAATATATCGCGCGTGATCATCCTATAGCAGCCAAGGACGTTGCAGAACAAATACTCGCTACTATAGATTATTTGCTCGATCATCCCGGAATCGGCAGAGCCGGCAAGCTCCACGGCA
>MHDW01000099.1:517-5730 GCA_001803645.1 Nitrospirae bacterium GWC2_42_7
TGTAATCCCATCTCTCCCCTATATAGTGCTGTACAGGGTGAGGGGTGAGGTCATAGAGATTTTAGGTGTTCTACATACGTCACGTCAGCAGCCGCAGGAAAAAGGAGCGGCCAATAAATAGCTGTCATTGGTCATTGCGGCGGGGTAGTTCATTTGGCTAACTCACCTTAATCCTCTCTTAACCTAAGAGAGGAAAAGAGGAAGAAAAGTTGCGACTTATTGTCTTAACCCTCTCTTAAGATAAGAGAGGGTGAGGGTGAGTTATGATTATCCAACCACCCTAAGAATCAAATTCACACTGCCTCCGACAAGTAGTGCAAATACTGTTATCATCGCAAACATCATAAAGGCTGTTTTTGAACCTCGTTCCTTTATTATCATAAAAAAACTCGCAAGGCACGGCACAAAAAGCGTTAGCGTAATTATGCTTACTATGACCTGATTTTCATTCAAGAGCCCTTGTTTTGAGAGATCGTAAAGTCCGGCAGCTCCGTAATCCCTTCTTAGAAAGCCGAGAATGAAAGCGCTTGTTGCTTTTTCAGGAAGGCCCAGAAGGCTGACGATAACAGGAGAAGCAGCAGCTTCGATCCATCCGAGGATCTTTGCTTTATCAAGGATGAATAAGATCAGAGTACCGAGAATGAAGAGGGGCACAGCCTCTCTCAGATACCATTCTATCCTGCTGAGTGTTTTCATAAGTATATTGCTGATCCTTGGAAGCCTTATCGGAGGGATCTCAAGAAAAAAATCGGCTTTTTCTCCGGGCAGAACTTTTGAGGCGACATATCCTGCAAGAACAAGGACAAAAAACAATGTCCCGAGCCACCAGATCGCGACTTTGACAGGGTAAGCGCCGAGCATACCGAGAATTACACCGAGCTGGGCTGAACACGGGATCGCAAGTGCGATAAGAAATGTTGCGATTATTCTCTCTCTGTTTGTCTCGAGTATCCTTGTTGTCATAGTGGCCATGGTCCCGCATCCAAGCCCTAATATCATGGGGAGCACAGCCTTGCCGTTCAACCCGATTTTTGAAAATGAGCTGTTTGTGAGGATAGCTATCCTCGGAAGATATCCGCTGTCTTCAAGGAATCCGAAAGCTATGAAAAAGGTGGCTGTTATCGGGAGTATTATCGCAACTGCATATGTAAGCGCCATTGTGAATATGCCGTATTGGCCGACGAACAGGTCCTGAAAAAATATAAATGGTATAACCTGTCTGACTACCTTTTCAATGCCCGGGCTGATATAATTTCCGAAAATAACATTTTCGAAAAAATCTACAAGTACACCGGCTCCGAATTTTCCGACAAACTCATAAAAACAGAAAAGCGTAAACAAGAGAAAGAAGATACCCCATACTGGGTGCATGGTCCATTTCCCGATGTTCTGCGCTATATTTCCTGCTTCTTTTTGGCCTTTGCTGCTGACCGAATTGGCTATTGCGCCGGAAAATTCTATCCTTTTCTTTGCTATAAGAGTTGAAATAGGTTCTTTTAGCTTAGTCTGAGCCTCGTCCCTCAGATCCTCTATCTTATCTATGGTCTCATGGCTGAGGTTAGCCATTGCCCAGCTTTTCAGGCTCTCATCTCCTGAAAGGATCATGAGCGCTATAGATCTTCTTGATATATTAGTCTTTGGAAGAAGTGATGATATCTGCTCAGCATAACTTGTTATAACATCGCCGTAATTGGTTATGATACTCGGTCTTTTTGCAGAAAGAAGGCTCTCCTTTAATTTTGATATCCCCTTCTTTTGAGGGGCTACGGTCCCAAAAACTTTGATTCCCAGCAGATCTTCAAGTTCTTTGTAATTGACTTCTACACCCCTTGCCCTGGCCTCATCTTCCATATTCATGTCGAGGATGCAGGGTATATCCATTTCAGCAAGCTGTATGAGCAGCATTAGCGCACGTTTCAGGTTTTTTGAATCAGCAACGAGAATAACGCTATCTGCCCCTTCATTCAGCAGTATGTCTCTTGTAACCCGTTCATCCTCGCTCATCGGCATCAGATTGTTTACGCCCGGAGAATCAACCACCAGATATTTCTTTCCGTCCAGGCTGATATTTCCGTGAGAGACCTCAACCGTAGTGCCGGGGTAGTTGGATACTGTCACGTACTGGCCTGTCAGGAGTCCGAAGATGACGCTTTTACCTACATTAGGATTGCCGACAAGGACGATCCTTCCGTAGTTCTTTTCTCCTTTTATCTTTTTGTTCTTTTGCATTTTTTACATAAACCCCTGATCACAAGATTATGGCTGGTTCCATCAAAGTTATTTTTTTTGCATAGCTCATCCTGAAGGTTCTCGATCTTCTGGGAGCAGAACTCGATTATTGCACCGCATCTGTCACAAATCATATGGTCGTGGTGTTCTTGGCCGAAGGTTTGCTCATATACATTTCCTTTTTCAGTCCTTGCTACTTTTCCGACAAGGCCGCTTTCTACGAGGAGGTTTAATGTCCTGTAGACAGAGGCCCTTGAGGCCTTGATCTCTGAATCTTTTATCCTCAGATAAAGCTGTTCAGGCTCAAAGTGTCCGCGAAAAGAAAAGATTTCATTCAGGACTGCCAAGCGTTCTTTTGTGAGCTTAAGCCCCTTGTTCGAGATAAAGTTCCGGAAGATCTTATTTTCCATGCTCAATTATAACTGCAATTGAGACTAAATATCAATTAAACGGTTCATTCATCATAAGGTTTCAGTGGATGGGGGGACATAACTCCCCCAGCCCCCTCCTAACTTAAGAGGGGGTTTCATATTCCTCCCCTTAAGATAAGGGGAGGTGAGGAGGAGTTATGATTCTTCCACGCTTCACTGAAGGGATACCATTCATCCGGATTTTACATTTAATTTATCTTTGTGCTATGTTTATAACCTGAAAACAGGTTGTAAATTACAAACGTATTAAGTATAAGCAACCCACCCCTGCACCCCTCCAGGGAGGGGATTTACAACATACGACAACTATCGCATTAGTCCCCACTTGGGAGTGGTGCAGGGGTGGGTTTGTTTTGTATTGATGACGTAACTACTACGGAGGAAAATATGGTCAAAAAAATTGTCCTTGCATATTCCGGCGGATTAGACACCTCAGTAGCCATAAAGTGGCTTAAGGAAACCTATAAGGCTGAGATAATCGCATTCTGTGCAGACCTTGGACAGGGCGATGAATTGAACAAAATCAAACAAAAGGCGATGAAAACCGGCGCTTCAAAGGTATATATAGAAGATATAAGGGAGGAGTTTGTTAAGGATTATGTTTTCCCTATGCTTCGCGGGAATGCAATATACGAAGGCTTTTACCTCCTCGGTACATCAATAGCAAGGCCTCTGATTGCAAAGAAACAGGTAGAGATAGCCAAAAAAGAAAAGGCAGAGGCAGTGGCCCATGGCTCAACAGGCAAAGGCAATGACCAGATACGCTTTGAGCTGACTTATTATGCATTAAAACCTGATATCAAAGTGATCGCACCATGGAGAGAGTGGTCTTTTAATTCAAGGGAATCATTAATAAAATATTCGAACAAACACGGGATCCCTGTAACAGCAACAAAGGCAAAACCTTACAGCACAGACAGGAATCTTTTTCATATCAGTTATGAAGGCGGGATACTTGAAGACCCGTGGTCAGAGCCTCCTTCAGATATGTATACAATGATAAGTCCCCTGAACAAAACCCCTGACAGACATGAATATATCGAGATAGAGTTTAAAAAAGGAGACCCTGTCAGCATAAACGGAAAAAAGATGTCTCCTGCAACAATACTAAGCAGGCTGAACAGCATAGGCGGCAAACACGGCATCGGGCGGGTTGATATTGTCGAGAATAGATTTGTAGGGATCAAATCCAGAGGAGTTTATGAAACTCCCGGAGGCACAATACTTCATATCGCAAGAAGGGCAGTTGAATCAATAACCCTCGACAGAGAAGTGATGCATATGAGGGAATCCCTTATGCCGAAATATGCAGAGATGATCTACTATGGTTACTGGTTCTCTCCTGAACGCATTGCGCTCCAGAAACTTCTCGATGATACGCAGAAGAATGTTACCGGTACTGCACGTCTGAAGTTGTATAAAGGGAACTGCATGGTTGCCGGCAGAAAAGCTTTGAACTCACTCTATAATCCTGAACTTGCAACCTTCGAGGCTGAAGAGGTCTATGATCAGAAAGATGCAGAGGGCTTTATTAAACTTAATGCCCTCCGCCTGAAGGCGAACAAGTCTTTAAGGCTAAAAAAAGATGTCTGATATCAGGTACTGGATCGGGCTGTCTTTAGTCCCTGATGTAGGCCCTGTGATCTCAAGAAAACTTCTGGCATCTATGGGCTCTCCTGAAAATATATTCAGCGCAGGCCTGAACGACCTTCTTACAATAAATGGCCTTAGCAGTAAAATAGCAAAGAACATTAAGAGCTTTCAGCAATGGGACCAGGTAGAACAAAAGGTAAGGGTCATCGAAAGACAGGGCATCAGGGTTATAGAGGTCAGTAGTCCTGACTACCCTGAAGTATTAAGGGAACTTCCTGATGCACCGATAATATTATATATGAAGGGTGATTATCAGCCTGATGACAGGTTCGGGATCGCGATCGTAGGCTCCAGAAAACATACAGATTATGGCGAAGCTGCTGTCCTGAAGATTGCGGGCGAACTGTCTTCAGCAGGTTTTACGATCATAAGCGGAATGGCACGCGGAATAGATTCCTTAGCGCATAAAAGCGCTTTATCCTCAGGCGGAAGGACTATCGCTGTTTTTGGAACAGGCCCTGATGTATGCTATCCTGCTGAGAACAAGGGACTGATGGAAAAGATCACTGGTTCAGGATGTGTAATTAGTGAATTTCCTCCCGGGACAATTCCTAACAGGGAGAACTTCCCAAGAAGGAACAGGCTTATAAGCGGCCTTTCTCTCGGCGTGCTTGTTGTAGAGGCAACAGTTGACAGCGGCTCTTTGATCACAGCGAACTATGCGCTTGAACAGAACAAAGAGGTCTTTGCTCTTCCAGGCAACATAACATCTGTGGCATCAGAAGGACCGAACAGGCTGATAAAGCAGGGTGCAAAGATTGTGCTTGATACTGAAGATATAATCGAAGAGCTTGCACCTATGCTCAGAGGCTTTATAAAAGCAAAAAAGAGCAGGCCTGTGAAAATGTCGGAAGAAGAGAATAGCCTCTGTAATTTTATGACAAGAGAGCCTAAATATGT
>MHDW01000100.1:0-1269 GCA_001803645.1 Nitrospirae bacterium GWC2_42_7
TCCTCCCTTAATCATTGTCGGGATTTATTTTTTGATAATCTGTTAAGATAATAACGCAACACTGCTGAAAAATCATATGGAAGAATTATACGAAATAAAGCTCCCGATATTCGAAGGCCCTCTCGACCTTCTCCTTCACCTGATAAAAGAAAATAAAGTTGATATCTATGACATCCCTATATCCTTTATAACAAGCCGTTATCTGGAGTATATCGGATTGATGAAGGAGCTTGACCTGGAGATTGCCGGAGAATTTCTTGTAATGGCAGCAACTCTTATTCAGATCAAATCCAGAATGCTTCTGCCTCCTGACGAGGAGGCTGCGCTTGAGCAGATGGAAGACCCAAGATTTGAACTGGTACAGAGGCTTCTTGATTATCAGACTTACAAAGATGCATCTGTAATTCTGAAAGAGAGAGAGGATGAGTGGAGCCGTGTTTTTGAAAGGGAACCGCTTAAGGATGAAGAGGAAGAGGCTGCAGAGCCTGAACTTTATCTGTTTGATGTTAATCTCTTTGACCTCCTTGCTGCTTTCAAGAATATACTGGATACTGCCCCTGCTGAGATCGGAATGATCACACGCGAGGCACTTACAGTAAAAGACAAGATGATGCATATAATTGATATGATAGAAAACCATGACACTATCAGATTCGAGGAACTTTTCAAGGAGAGTATAACGAGGGTGCAAGTGATAGTAACATTTCTTGCGCTTCTGGAGCTTTTAAGGCTTGGACTGGCAAGGGCATATCAGGAAAAAGAGTTTGGGAATATATGGGTAATAAACCCTAAAAAACCTGTTGTTGAAGAAGAGGTCAAGTTATGAAGAAGCTTCTTTTTTTTATCATCCTCTGTATTTCCCTTGGTGTCCGGACAGAGGCCTGGTCATCTGATTATATTACCGGAAGCGGCTGTTCTGTCAGTAATGTAGGCTATCTTACTGAACTTGCAAAAGAATATGAAAGGCGTACAGGAGTAAGGGTGCTTGTGAGGGGAGGGGGTACAGTTGTTGGTATAGAAGACCTCCGCAATGGGAAGGTTGACTTTGCCGCATCATGCAGATCCAGAGATGCCGGAGACCCTGAAGATGTGCAATTTATTCAGGTTGCATGGGACGCTCTGGTGTTTATTGTCCATAAGTCGAATCCGGCTGTGAATATTTCTCTTGATGAGGCAAGGGCTGTATATGCAGGCAAAATAACCGCATGGAAACAGTTGAAGGGCGATGATGTTTCCATAAAAATATTCATATCCAGAGCCAAAAGAGGT
>MHDW01000100.1:1277-6956 GCA_001803645.1 Nitrospirae bacterium GWC2_42_7
GGCTACTTCAAATACCTTTCTTGTTCCATCAACAGCCATAGTGGAGCAGATGGTCGAAAGCACACCCGAAGGATTTGCTACAACCGGTTTTACAAGCGGAAGAAAGCGTAATGTTAAGATGCTGAAGGTCAACGGGGTTTATCCTACAAAGATGAATATTACAAATAAAAAATATGGTTTAATGAGACCTCTGTTTATTTTAATACCCGCTGTTCCGAAACCTGAGGTGAAGAAATTCGTTGATTTTACTCTAAGCAAGGATGGGCAGAATTTTATAGGTTCTCTTGGGGTGGTATCACTGATAGATATTAAATGAAGATCTCCCTGCAGACAAAGGTAGCTGTAATTGTTGCTCTGGTCATAATTTCAGTCAGTTTAATAAGCACATATCAATTTATATCTGCACACAGCCGCAGCAAAGAACAAGGGCGTGTTATCAGGGGAATGGCGCTCAGCTATGCTCTTTCCAAGGCTGCAGAAGAAGGTCTTATTAATGAAGATCTCGACCTCATTAAAAAGGCATCCAATATTATTATGTCACAGGATGTAATCCTTGTGCAGGTTTATTCAAATATATGGGAGCCGATTGATGCTTTCCCCTTTAATAGTCTAAAAGAACCGCCTGGCTCTGAAGCTGTAAGGCATTTCAACGACATCTCATCACCCATGTATCTAAAGAAGAATGGGGACTTTGACTTTTACAGTCCCATATTGTTTAAGGCTACTGAAAATTCAGCTCCTATGGCCATTGGTTTTGTGAGGGTGATATTATCTTCTTCCAGTGTCAGAAAAGAGATAAGCCGGATAGTGCTTACGAATGTCTTAATTGCTGTAGTTCTGACACTGTTTGCGATTGTGTCCATCAATATGTTGCTCAGGCGTCTTGTGATCAGGCCTGTAATAAGTCTTTACAAATCTGTTGCAATGTTTAAAAATGGCACTCTGCCAGATAATCAAGGCGCTCTGCCCGGCTCTGCAGACGAGATAAAGGAGCTTTCTGCTGAATTTCATCATATGTGCACGTCTATCAGGGAAAAAGAAGAGAAGCTGATTGAGTCAGACAAGCGGATAAGATCGCTTTTTGAAAGGGTTGAACATGGAATTTTCAGGCTTGATTCGGACGGACATATTATTGAAGCAAATGACAGGTTCAGGCAGTTGTTTGGAGGTGTAACAGACCTCTGCGATATTCTGGTCGGCGATCTTAGCGCTTCCAAATGTCTTAAAAATGCTTCCACTGAAAAGGTATTACATATAGAAGAAAAAGCTGTTGGGAAGTATGGAGATGAAATTATCGTATCGTTAACTCTATATAGAGAGATGGATGATGCAGGAAACGTAAAAGGTTTTGACGGATACATCATTGACATAACCGAGAATAAAAGACTAGAGGAAAGGCTTATAAGATCACAGAAGATGGAGGCTGTTGGTACTCTTGCAGGAGGAATGGCGCATGATTTCAACAATATACTTACAGCAATACTTGGCTATTCCGAGATCATTCTCTCGATGACTGAAGAAGGGTCACAATTCTACAAACCTGCTACTATAATCTACGAGGCAGCCACAAGGGGGGCAGATTTCGGAAAGAAAATTCTGGCTTTAACACGCAAAGAGAAACTTGAAGCAAAATCCCTGAACATAAATGATCTTGTCAGAAGTTCGATCGATCTCCTGCAGAGAAGCATACATAAGAATATCGAGATAGTTACGAACCTGAAAAAAGGGATACCTAATATAAAGGCCGACCTGTCCCAGTTGCAACAGGTTATACTCAACCTTGCGGTAAATGCGCGTGATGCAATGCCGGATGGGGGGAAACTAACGATCGAAACCTCTTTTATTGGAGAAGGAGCTGATGTTAATACAGCAAGAGAAAAGGCTGAGTTTGTAAAACTGTCTATTTCTGATACAGGTATTGGCATGGACAAGCTAACACAAGGCCATATAT
This sequence comes from Nitrospirae bacterium GWC2_42_7, assembly GCA_001803645.1. Lineage (GTDB taxonomy): Bacteria > Nitrospirota > Thermodesulfovibrionia > Thermodesulfovibrionales > UBA6898 > GWC2-42-7. The sequence continues at coordinate 3,229 of MHDW01000100.1, forward strand.
TTGATCCTTTTTTTACTACAAAAGATGTTGGAAAAGGCACAGGACTCGGACTTTATATTGTACATTCGATAGTAAGTAATCACGGAGGATATATAAATTTTTACAGCGAACCCAACAAGGGGACACAGTTCAGTATATATCTGCCTGTTACGAAAGCTGTTGGACCGGAAGAAGCACATGATGCAATAGATCTTCAAGGCTCAGGAACCATACTTGTTATCGATGATGAGACATTCATCAGGGAAATGTGCAAGGATATGCTTGAGAGACTCGGCTATAAAGTGATATCGGCAGAGAACGGACCGGAAGGGATTAAAATCTTCAGGGAAATGAAGGACGAGATAGCTGTTGTAATTCTGGATATGGTTATGCCTGTGATGAGCGGCAACGAGGTTTTTCATGCACTTAAGACAATAAAAAATGATGTGAAGGTACTGCTTTGTTCCGGCTACAGCCAGAATGGCTTTGCAGGGATAGATGAACTGTTGAGGAACGGTGCATTAGGTTTTATTCAGAAGCCTTTTGCACGCCAGACAATAGCAGTTGAAATAAAAAAAGCCCTTTCTGCATAGAGAACCTCGCTTGACTTTAAAACTCTTGTAGTGGTAATTTTTATGTTCCATGAGTAAAGATTATAAGGACACTCTCAATCTTCCGCAGACGGATTTTCCTATGAAAGCGAACCTTTCACAGAGAGAACCGGCTATGCTCGGATTCTGGGAAGAAAAAAAGATCTATGAAAAGATGCAGGAGAGACATGGGAAAAAACCTGCAAATAAATATATCCTGCATGACGGCCCTCCTTATGCAAATGGCCATATTCATATGGGCCATGCTCTCAACAAGATCCTAAAAGATATTCTTGTAAAATACAGGTCTATGAAAGGTTTTTATGCCCCATATGTTCCGGGTTGGGACTGTCATGGACTTCCTATCGAACTTCAGGTCGATAAAAATCTGGGGGACAAGAAAGACAAGGTCAGTAAACTCGAAAAAAGAAAGCTATGTAAGGAATATGCTGCTGAATTCGTTGATATACAGAGAGAAGAGTTTAAAAGGCTCGGAGTATTCGGAGACTGGTCAAGGCCATATCTTACGATGTCATTTGAGTATGAAGCCTCGATAGTCCGGGAGTTCAATAAGTTTGTAAAGAACGGCTCTGTATATAAGGGAAAGAAACCCGTACATTGGTGCCCGTCTTGTGTTACTGCGCTTGCAGAGGCTGAGGTTGAACATGCAGACAAGGAATCGCCTTCTGTGTTTGTTAAGTTTGAGCTGGATGATGATAACAGGACTAAATTCTCACCTTTGCTTAAAGACAAAAAAACATTTGTGATAATCTGGACGACAACTCCTTGGACCCTTCCGGCAAACCTTGCCATCGCTTTTAATCCTGAACTGGATTATGTGGCTGTTGAAAGCGATGATGAGGTTTACATTGTTGCAGAAGGCAGGCTTGAGGCACTTAAAGAGAGAATAGGGCTTTCGGGCAATATCATCGCAAGAGCACAAGGCAAAGAACTTGAAGGCATGAACGCAGAGCACCCGTTCATAGCCAGAAAATCACAGGTTGTGCATGGAGATTTTGTATCTCTTGATGAAGGCACCGGAATAGTTCATATCGCTCCGGGACATGGTGAGGATGACTACGAAATAGGGCTGAAATACGGGCTGGATATTTTTGCTCCTGTTGATGACAGAGGTAAATTCACAAAGCACGCAGGTGATCTCGAAGGCCAGTTTGTTTTCAAGGCAAACGCTGTGATAATAGAGACCTTGAAGAATAAATACGCACTTATAAAAGAAGAAAAAATAACACATTCCTATCCTCACTGCTGGAGGTGCAAGAGACCTGTCATTTTCCGTGCAACAGAACAATGGTTTATCTCTGTTGAACGCAATGACCTGAGAATAAAATGCATTGAGGAAATAGATAAGGTGAAGTGGGTTCCGAAATGGGGCAGGGAGAGAATTCTCGGTATGGTGAACAGCAGGCCTGACTGGTGTATATCAAGGCAGAGGAGCTGGGGCGTGCCTATCACTTTAATAAGATGTGAGGAATGCGGAGAATTTATTGAGGAGCAGAGCATTCTTGATAATATAGTCAGCCTTGTTGAACATAATGGCGCTGATATATGGTTTATGAAGAATGCTGAAGAATTTCTTCCAAAAGGATATGCCTGCAAAAAATGCGGCAAAACAAATTTCGCAAAAGAAATGGACATACTTGATGTCTGGTTTGATTCAGGTGTCAGCCATGCAGCTGTTGTCGAAAGGGACGAAAGGTTTTCTTCATGGCCTGCAGACATGTATCTTGAAGGAAGCGACCAGCACAGGGGCTGGTTCCAGAGTTCTTTGCTTGCTTCAGTTGGAACAAGAGGAAGTGCTCCTTACAGGACTGTCCTGACACATGGTTTTGTTGTGGACGGTTCAGGCAAAAAAATGTCAAAGTCTCTTGGCAATGTCATAGCTCCGCAGGAGATAATCAAAGGATATGGAGCAGAGATATTGCGTATATGGGTCTCATCTGAAGATTACAGGGATGATATCAGGATCTCAAAAGAGATACTGAACAGGCAGACAGAGGCTTACAGGAAAATAAGGAATACGTGCAGGTTTCTGATAGGCAATATAAATGATTTTGACTACAAAGACTACAGCGATAAACTTCAGGATATAGACAAGTGGGCCATGAGCAGGCTTCAGGCGCTTATAGGAAAGGTCACGGCAGCTTATGAGAACTGCGAGTTCCATGAAGTGTTTCATTCTATACACAACTTCTGTGTTGTTGACATGAGCTCGTTCTATTTCGATGTGCTCAAAGACAGGCTTTATACCGGAAAAGCGGATTCTGTTGAACGTCGCGCAAACCAGTGGGTTTTGTCTGAGATATTGTCAACATTAACAAGGCTTATGGCTCCGGTACTCTCTTTTACAGCAGAAGAGGTTTGGGGATATGTGACAAAACAACAGTCAGAACAAAAAGCTGCTGAATCGGTTTTTCTTTCGTCTTTTCCGGAAGTCAGAACTGAATTTGCAGATAATGTTCTTGAGGAAAAATGGAAAGACTTGCTTGACCTGCGCAATGAGGTAAATAAGGCACTCGAAATAAAAAGGGCCGAGAAGTTTATCGGAAATCCGCTCGAGGCAAAGGTCAGCATGCATATGCCTGACAAATATTTGTCCTTATGCCGGCATTATTCTGATTTCATGCCTGCGTTTTTTCTTGTTTCAGAAGTTGAGATAAGTACTGAAAAACTGGCAGGTTCATATGAATCCGGTGCTATTGAAGGACTTCAGGTCTTGGTGCAGAGAGCTTCAGGTAATAAATGCCAGCGCTGCTGGAACTGGAGTGAAAGCGTTGGAAAGTTCGAAGAGTCCCCTGATATATGCGAGAAATGCTATAAAGCTGTAAAATGAAAAAAAGGATAATTTACGGCCTGCTGCTGATTCTTGCCATAGTGGTTTTTGACCAGTCCACAAAATACCTCGCAAGGACGCATATAGGACAATTCGAAACAATAGAGGTCATCCCTTTTGTTAATCTCGTGAATGTTCAGAATGAAGGCTCTGCTTTTGGAATGTTCAGAAGCCTGGGAAATACATTTTTTATCCTTATCTCAACAGCTGCAATTATCTTTATGTTATGGCTAATTGTTACAGGCAAGGAGGATTACCGGCTATTCTCGATCCTTGCAGGCGGTGCGCTTGGGAATCTTACTGACAGA
>MHDW01000101.1:0-229 GCA_001803645.1 Nitrospirae bacterium GWC2_42_7
GGAACTGCCTCATATTCTTTCTACCTACAAAGTTCCGGATATAAAGCATCAGGACAGCTCTGCGCTTGAGGTTTTAGGCAGTATTCTTTCGGGCGGGAAGAGCTCAAGGCTGTATAAAACGCTTGTGTATGAAAAACAGCTGGCTGTATCAGCCTCAGCTTGGTATGACGGCAATATGAAGGAACCGTTCCTGTTCTTTGTTGATGCAACAGCGGCTCAGGGGAAGAAC
>MHDW01000101.1:289-5832 GCA_001803645.1 Nitrospirae bacterium GWC2_42_7
GGCAAAGAACCAGATCGAGGCTTATTTTATTATAGGTCAGGACTCTGTGTATAATCAGGCAAGAATAATCGGTTCTTTCGAGATGGTTGGAGGATGGAGACTGCTGGATAAATATCTTGAAGGCATAAGAAGAGTTACGCCTGAGGATGTGAGGCGGGTTGCAGCGAAATATCTTGCAGAGGACAGAAGGACCACTGGTATTTTGGTGCCTCTGAAGGAAATAAAATAAGATGAAAACAATACGTTTTTACCTTCTGTTTTTTTCTGTTCTGATTCTGGTTTTGGTCTCTAATGTCAGGGTTTTTGCAGAAGGGATTGCAGAAAGAGAAGTGCTTTCAAACGGGCTTGTGCTTATGCATTCCGAGAAGAAAACACTGCCTGTTGTTAATGTGGTCCTGGCTGTAAAGGCCGGAAGTTTTCTGGATCCTGCTGAAAAAGCAGGACTTGCGAACCTTACCGCTGATCTAATGAATGAAGGAACAGCAAAACGCTCTTCGATGAATATAAGTGATGAAATTGAATTTGTCGGTGGTCAATTGAATCTATCGGGTGGGTTGGATTACATAACCATAACGCTTACTGTGCTGAAAAAAGACCTTGAGCTCGGGTTTGACCTGCTTTCAGATATTATTCTCAATCCTGCTTTTGACCCTGAGGAGGTGATTAGAAGAATGACAATGGCAAAGGGCTATATCACAATGATGAACGATGAGCCCGGAGTTGTTGTATCAAATGCATTTAAGAAAGCTGTATACGGCAAACATCCTTACGGTATGCCTGTTGAAGGCATAGAGAGGACGATTGATAATATTACGGATCAGGATATTGTAGATTTCCATAAGTCTTATTACACACCAAACAATTCCATAATGGCGGTTGTGGGTGATGTAAGCAGAGAAGAAATTAGATCTATTATAGACAAGTACTTTAAAGGCTGGCAGATGAAAGAAATACGAGCAGAGCCTCTGCCTGATCTGAAATACGGAGACAAGCCGCTAGTCATCAAGATAAACAAAAATATTGAACAGTCTAATATCATTCTTGGCCATCTCGGCATGAGAAGGGACGATCCGGATTATTATGCGGCCACTGTTATGAACTATATCCTTGGTGGAGGAGGTTTTGCGTCACGCTTAATGGACAATATACGCGATAATAAAGGCCTGTCTTACGATGTTCATAGTTACTTCGCTTCAAACAAGCAGGCAGGCAGTTTTCAGGCCGGGCTACAGACAAAAAATAATACAGCAAATGAAGCAATAGACGAAATACTTAAAGAGATGGAAAGGATAAGAAAAGAGCCTGTTACAGACAAGGAGCTTAGTGATGCCAAGGCTTACCTGACAGGCAGCTTCCCGCTGAGACTTGATTCCAACAGCAAGATAGCAGGTTTTTTGGTAGCAGTAGAATTTTTCGGCCTCGGCATTAATTATGTTGATGATTACAAAAAGTTTATTGATGCTGTTACCAAGGATGATATACTGAGGGTGGCACAGAAGTATCTGGCCCCGGATAAATATATTCTTGTTGTGGTCGGTGATATTGATAAAACATCCTTGAAATATTAATGGAGGCAGTATGAAAAACAAAGAGATCATTGATCTGCTGAATCAGGACCTTACTGGCGAGATAGAGGCGATCCTTATATATATGAGAAACAGTTTTGTCACTTCTCAATGCAAGCCTAGCAGGACAATGGAAGAGATAGCCAAAGATGAGATGAGGCATGCTGAAAAGCTCTCTGAAATGATAGTTGACCTCGGTGGTGTTCCGTCCATGCTGCATAAAGAACTGGATTTTGGGCAGAGAGGAGTGAAGGGTTATTTAAAGAAACTGGTTTCTCTTGAAAAGGGCGCCATTGCCATGTATAAGGACCATATAGAAAAAATTCCTGATAAAAAGATCAGGAAACTGCTTACGCATATTCTTCATGAAGAAGAAGAACATCTTGAGGAATTCACGGAGTTGCTGAAGCAGATGTAGTAATGCACATAAGTTTCTGTATGGGGAAAAATGAAGAACGATAAAGAACAGAATAATCATATCGCCCTGTTTAAGGGTAAAGCTATAAGAAAGATCCTTCATAACAAGGAGTGGTGGTTTTCGATTCTGGACGTTGTCAGAGTTTTGACTGACAGCCCGCAGCCCAAGACTTACTGGGCGAAAATGAAAGATAGGGACAAGGATATGTCGCAACCGTTCCCATTTTGGGAACAGTTGAAAATGCAGGCCGAAGATGGAAAGATGCGCGAAACCGACTGCGCCAATACCGAAGGCATGTTCCGTATTATTCAATCTATTCCTTCTCCAAAGGCCGAGCCCTTCAAAAGATGGCTTGCCAAAGTAGGCTACGAAAGGGTGCAGGAGATCGAGAACCCGGAGCTTGCGACCAAAAGAACGAGAATGCTCTATAAACTCAAAGGCTATCCTGAAGACTGGATTGAAAAAAGGATGCGCGGCATTGCGATCCGCGAGGAGCTGACCGACGAATGGAAAAACAGGGGGGCTGAACAGGAAAAAGATTATGAGATTCTGACTGCGGAAATTTCGAAGGCGACCTTCGGCCTTGTCCCGTCTGACTATAAGAAGCTCAAAGGCATAAAAAAGGAAAACCTGCGCGACCATATGGATGATTTTGAACTGATCTTGACCATGCTCGGCGAAAGGACAACAACCGAGATTCACAGGACAAAGGATTCTCAGGGTCTGCCAAGGCTGAAAGACGATGCCAGGGCAGGAGGACAGATTGCCGGGACGACCAGAAAGCAGATAGAAAGAAAGTTGGGCCGCTCGATAGTGTCAGAGAGTAATTTTTTGCAGGATAAAAAAAGAATAGCTGAGGGGAAAGGCAGAAAGAAAGATTAGCACTTTACAGAACGGTCCCCTCGCTTCGCTCAAACAGTCCAAAATTCTTAACGCGCGCATTCAGTTGCAGCCCTGAAATATCGCTTCATAACAGAAACTTTGCGGGTGCCGCTGGAATGATTTTCTAGAAGAAAACTAGAGGTTAGGGTAGTACTAAATACTATTTGAACCTAAGAGGTGTATAGGACGCCCTCCAATCCATACAACTCATAAACCAATTTGTCGATCTTTATCCATCGCCTTGGACTGTCGTTGAACGACGACATAGCAGAAACTGTTAAATTTAAGTATCTTTTGTTTTCTCCCTTTCTTTGCAAGCTTCAACTCTCTTTTTATATTCTCTAATCAACTGAGTTGTTTTTCCCTCATAAATCAGCAAGTCGAAGTTTACATCAAAAAGGTTAACCCATCGTCTCACAAAATCAAATGGACCCCATGCATCTGGCAAGAGCCTTATCTTGTAGTTTATTGATTTTCCTTTATGTGCAATTTCATGTCGCGCTTTTTCTATAATCTTAATACCCCCTTCCCATGTACTTTTTGGTTTAAAAGATGAATCTGGATCAATAGCAAAGCTACGCATTTCAAATTGAGGTAAATATATTCCTAAGATATCTTTATACAAGGTTTTTATATTATCCAAGGTACGAAACGATAATTTCTTAAAAAGTGCTTCGATTTTCAAGTTGTCGGCGTCTTGAGAATAATATCGAAGATATTCTTTGAATTTGTTTATCAGATAGAACTCAAAAGCAGTATATGTGGCAAGTAAAATCTGATTTCCAATATTCACTAAATGACCCTTGGCCTGAAAATCATTTTTCTCGGATTCTGTATAAAACATTCCATGAACTGTTAAACCACTAATTTTATTGCCCATGATTATGTCGACAATTTGTTGCTGGTTAGGTTCTTTGCGACGACCAATTGCAGTCAGATGGATAGCGTAGATGTCTGCTGCCTTAATCGTCTGCATGATACCATCTTCAAGTTCTTTGTAAAGGGATATTGCCTTTATTTCATTATTTTTCAACAATTCTTATCTCTTCCTCAGTCAACCCATACAACTCATAAACCAGTTTGTCTATCTGTTTGTCTGTCGCATCTATCTGTCGCTGAAGGGCGGTCTTTTCGTAGTCGGTTTTGGCGGAAGTCAATTGCTTGTTGAGAGAAAGCATCTGATCAACGAGCGTCACCATTTTGTCTTGACGGGCTTTGTCGGAAGCGTCGGAAAAATTAACAATGCGGATTGGAAAACGACGACAATCCTTTATTAATATTTTTTGAAAGCGCATTTTAAAATCATCAAGGAATTTCTTTCGATGGTAAAAAGTCATTAACCTGCTATTGATTAGACCGAGTAAATATTCTAATCTCCAGCCTGGTTTTGCAAGGAGATTAAAGGCGTTTTGGGCATTATAAAGCTCTTCATCCGTAATACTCGCCCATATACGCTTTGTGGTCCAGTCAATAATCTGCTTAACAAGAATACGTTTTTGTGTGAAGAATTTTTCTTCTCTTGACGCTCCCAACCACGTACCATAACTTATCCATTCTTTACCATTCCAAGCTACGTTATACCTCATGACATCATTGCCAGCTAAAAGCTTCTTAAATGTCTTATCTTTCTGTGTAGCTGAATGAAAAACTCTATCTTCAATTTGAGCAGGAGTATGGCCTTTATATTTATCATAAGGGGTGAGGCCCAACGAAACATCAACACACTCTTCCAGAGGTAAGGTGTTTTTCCCGCATTTTGATAAAATGTCTGTCTCTATTTCATTTGTGTTTATAGACCAAACACAATCATTGGTCTTTCCCCATATTGACTGTTTTATCGAAGTAAATACATGAGCCTCTGTTGGATCGATCTTCTTGATTCTTTCATAGCCCTCATACCCTATAAGTTCTGTCAAGATCTCTTTCTTGCTTTTCTGCTCAATCACTATGATGACTGTATCGACCTTAACATTACCGGCGGCTGCACCAAATGATTCATTTGGCAATCGTACTACATTTGTCACCTGATATCTATCAATCATCAGCCGACGTAATGCGCAGTAAGAATCCTGTGTTAAGAGTGCAGTTGGAATGATCATGGAAAATCTAAATCCTGAAGAATTGCAGGTCGCGAGTGATTTTTCAATAAATGTTGCAAATAGATTTATTCGATTATTAGCCGTAGTATATTTTGAAAAAATATATTGCACATCAATTTCTGGTAAACCTTTGACATCTACATACGGCGGATTCCCTATCACCGCATCAAACCCGCCCTTCTTCATGATCTCCGGAAACTCCGCATTCCAGTCAAAGACATTTATCCGGTAGCGTTCTTCTTCGTCAAGCATTGTCTGTTGTCCATAAAAATCCGGCCCAATCAGCGAATTGCCGCATTTGATGTTGTCTCCGAGGTCGGGGAGTGCTCGCTCGTGGAAGAACCGCATTTGTCTTTCCAATGTCTGGTTGTTCTCACCTTCAAGGACCTTCAGCAGAAGGGACAGCTTCGTGACCTCGACAGCCTGTGAATCTATATCAACGCCGTAAATATTATTCAGGAGAATACGTTTTCTTTCCGCAGTGGTCAATCGCCAGTCGCCGCCCTGCGCCTGATACAAAGCCGGGTTTTTTCCTGTCGCCCATTTTTGAGGCTCGTTATTCGCATACCAGTCCCGGTG
>MHDW01000102.1 GCA_001803645.1 Nitrospirae bacterium GWC2_42_7
CTTTTGAATCTCGCAAATATTTTTTTCTCTTGACAACCTCTTTTCACATCGTGTATAAAAAACTGTCATTAAAAAATTCGTGGGGTTATAAATGGAAATGGTTGATCGGTGTGATCGGAATCAAAGTTGTAACGCCTTGCAAGAAAGGCAAATCTGTTCTTTGCCTTTTATAATACCAAGCCCATTTATTCCCCAACATAAAACTTATAAATAAAAACATATTTATCAAATAAGGGGGCACCATGACAAGTGGACAAGGCAGTTTTAGAATCGTATCAATTTTTTTAGGTATGTTCATCTCAATACTTTTATCATCTTTGATAATGCAATAAAAGAGCGAACAGGAGTTGTTTCCGCACTTTTTTAGCAATCCCTTATTTTTGCTCTTATGCATCTGCTTACATTTTATCCTTTTCTCCTTGGAATTGTTTTAGCTTACATTTATGAAAAAACTGGTTCTCTTTATCCATCAATCCTTCTTCATATTATTTCTAATAGCATTGCTTTTTCTGCGGTATTGTGGAAATGAATTCAGGTTTTAGCCTACGTAAGGGTACAAAGCAAATAGATAACTTGAGGGATATCTACGGCACCAAAGTAAAACTTTTGCAGTGTTTTGGCTTTAAAATAGAAAAATGACGCCTGTCGGTTGTAAATATCTTTTTAACTTTTAATCTTTCAGCTATAGCCATAATGGATGCATCTACAAAGCCGAGATTGGCATCCTTAGATGGGCCGAGATATTTATTAAGAACGTAACAAGCCTGAATTTGCCTTGTCTTTAAATCAGCTCTCCATTCCACAATTGTTCAATAAACATCTGCCATGGCAGGACTTGAATATTACTACCCAGATTACGGGGATGTTTTTCCAAACATACAAGGCAGAGTTTTTTTACCGGCCCGTCATCAATGAGGGTTTTCAAAGAACGTATATCTCCTTCATGTACGCGGGAAGATCCCTTAATTTCAACTGCCAGCTCTTTGTCTCCCAAAATAAAATCCACTTCCTTCCCGGTACTGGTGCGCCAGAAAGTAATAGGCAAATCGGGATTTCTATAGGCCTGATAAGCTTTTAATTCCATCAGGATATAATGCTCGAAGGCTTTGCCGAATTCTGGACTTCCAAGAAGCGGCCTGCGGCGTGATAGATAATTAGCAATACCTACATCAAATAAATAGAATTTTTCAGTGATAATCATCCGACGGTTTTTTGATTTTTTCCATGGTGGTATCCGAAAACCAAGATAAGTATCTTCAAGGATATCAAAATACGTGCGGATTACTTTGTGAGAAACTCCTGTTTCCCTTGCGATATTGACATAGTTTATAAGCTCGCTTGAAGTTATTGCTGCCACATGAAGAAATTCATTGAAAGCCGGTATGTTTTGCGTGAGCGCTTCAGAGATAATTTCTTCCTTAAGGTAATCAGCAACATATGCCCGGAGCTCTTCAACAGGATTAGTTGACAAATAATGAGATGGCAATAGGCCGGAAATCATAACTCGTTCCAGATCAAAATCTGTAACTTCCTTGTAAGACAACGGCACCATGTTTTTTCTCCATGCTCTGCCGCCTAATAAATTAGCATGGCCGCGGCGCAATTTTCTGGCGCTTGAGCCGGTAAGTAAAAAAGATATTTTTCGGTTTTCTATAAGCCAATGGACCTCATTCAGCAGTTGAGGAGCTTTCTGTACTTCATCTATAACTATTAATCCTTTGTGATCCTGAAAACGTTCGCGCAATAAAGCCGGCCGTGAAATATATTCTGCTAAAGTGTCGGTTTTCAGTAAATCAATAATCAGAGCTTCTTTTAATGTGTGCGAAATCCAGTAAGTTTTTCCGACTTTTCTGGGTCCCCATAAAAAAGCAGATTTTCCTGCCGGAAGATTAAGCTCAAACAGTCTTTTTTTAATTTTCATAATAAGGTCATTTTATCCGGATAAATTACCCTTGTCAAGCAAATTATCCTTTTTGCCAGAGATTCTTACTTTATCATCACCGGCACGGGTATGAACGTAAGGACAAAAATTACCAGCATTACCCATCCAAGCATTTTTCTCATTGGAGTAAGCCCAATCTCCGGATAATGAATCGGCGGATGTTTGAATCCAAAAACAAGAAGCAGGACTGCCCAGACGATCCATCCTTCATATACAAAGATGCCGAGCACTATCATTACACCTATCAGGATCTTGGAGAGCTTCTTATGCCTTTCCCCTAATAGTGCATAGGCAATATGCCCTCCGTCCAGCTGGCCGACAGGAATAAGATTAAGAAATGTCACAAAAAAACCTATCCATCCTGCAAAAGCAATGGAATGAATGTTAAGCCCATAGTTATCCGGAATTGTTCCAACAACTATCTGAGCTATCCACGAGAACAATAATGAACTTCCCAAAATAAATTCTCCATCTTTAACATTATCTATGGGAATGATATTCGATAAAGAAAGCCCTATCACTACAGCTATAACAGAAAAAACAAACCCGACAATAGGGCCTGAAGCTCCTATGTCCATCAATGCATTTCTGGTTTCAATAGGAGATCTCATTTTAATGAATGCGCCTAATGTTCCGAAAAGTGTTGGAGCTGGTATAAAATAAGGAAGAGTTGCAATAACTCTGTGTTTTTTTGATGCTATGTAATGTGAAAATTCATGCGCAAGAAGAATAATAAGCAATGTTATCGAAAAAGGAAGCCCTTTGTAAATTTTCATAGGTTCCTCTATGATGATCTGGAATGGCTCCTTAATAACTATTACTCCTTCATGATAAGCACCAACCATAAGGGTTGAAAAAAAAGTCAGCACAAAAAGGATGATATTCAACCAGGGAATTTTCTTCATCCAACAACAATTCCCTTCAGGTCATAATCATATGCCTCCACTATTTCAACATCAATAAAATCGCCCTTATTAATATTGGTGTGTTTTATCATCACAACACCGTCTATCTCTGGTGCCTGCGAATATATTCTTGCTATTGCAATGCCTTCATCAACCTCATCAACAAGTGCTTTGAAGGATTTACCTATCAGTGCTTTGTTCTTTTCATATGAAATCTCTGACTGAGCTTTCATGATCCTGTCATATCTTTCATCTTTGATCTTTTTCAGTAACTGTCCTTTGAGCTTATATGCGTAAGTGCCCTCTTCGTTCGAATACCTGAAAACACCAAGTCTGTCAAACCTCATCTCCTGAACAAATTTCTCCATACCCTCAAAATCCGTTTCAGTTTCACCCGGGAATCCAACGATCAAAGTTGTTCTAATGCTGATATCAGGTATCTCTTTTCTTAGTTTTAGGATCAATTTCTTGTGAAGCTGCCTGCTTCCGCCTCTTCCCATAAGTTTAAGAATCCTGTCCTCTGAATGCTGGAGCGGCATATCAATATACCTGCATACTTTTTCTTCATTTTTTATTGTATCGATAAGCTCGTCTGTAATTGAGGTTGGATAAAGATAAAGAAGCCTTATCCAAAAATCGCCTTTGATGAAAGCTATCTCTCTTATAAGCCTGCTGATATTGTATCCGTCCAGCTCCTTGCCGTATGAAGTTATATCCTGAGCAACCAGTATCAGTTCCTTTATGCCTGAATTGACCAAGTTCTCTGCCTCTCTTAATATCTCATCAGGTTTTAAGCTTCTGAATTTGCCTCTTATTTCAGGTATTATGCAATAAGAGCATTTCCTGTCGCACCCCTCTGCTATTTTAAGATATGCATATGGGGTATTTGATAATTTATCACCCTCCCCTTCATCCCCTCCTCTATGAGCCGTTGGCTCCGAGCCATAGGCCCTCAAGGGAGGGGAAATTAACTCCCCCTTCCCCCTCTTAAGATAAGAGGGGGTGCCGAAGGCGGGGGCGTTATCTTTTATGGAGGGTGAGGTGGTCTTTCTTATTAATTTCTTATTTACTCCTCCTTTACTAAGAGACTTTCGGGAGGAATGGGCTGTTTTCTGTTCATCCAGAATATTACTGCAATATTCAACTATATCCTTATCTTCTCCAACACCCCATATGGCATCAATTTCAGGGATCTCTTTCTTGAGTCTTTCGCCGTATCTCTTTGCGAGACATCCGAAGACTATCAATTTTCTTTTTTTGCCTTTTGTTTTTAACGCTGCAAGTTTCAAGATCTCTTCAACAGATTCTTTTTTTGCGTCTTCTATAAAACCGCAGGTGTTTATCATTATAATGTCAGAGTCTTCAGTATCTGATGAATATCCAATGCCTTTTTCTCTCAGACTTTGGATCAATTTTTCAGAGTCAACCAAATTCTTTGGACAGCCTAGACTTATTAAAGAGATCTTACCCTTTTTCATGTCGATTTATTGTGTTTATTGGGCATTCCGTCTTCCTTCTTGTCTTTTGGACAGATTTTACCAGCGTTTCATCTTTACTAAATAGAAAATGAAGATATAGCTTATGATTGCAGAGGCAAGAGCAAATACAGTTGAACCTACGGCAAACGGAAGAAGCAGATGGCCGAAATCCTCGAGAAATACGGAGAATGTCATATTAGACCAATCGATCTCAGGAATAATTTTATCAATATGCATAAGCTTTGCACCAAGCCATATTCCAAAGGAATATATCGGCACTATTGTCCAGGGGTTTGTCACAAAAACTCCCACTAAAGTAATGAACTTATTCAGTCTCAGCAGGTATGCAACTGCGATCCCGAGAATAGTATGTATCCCAAGTAGGGGTGACATGCCGATAAACATCCCAATCGCAAAAGAAGAAGCTATCCTATGCGGGGATTCTTTGACTGAAATGATCTGCCTGAGTTTTGCCCTAAACAAAGTGCTGGTACCCCTTCATGCCTAACTTAATTTTCCTGCCTTTTTTATCTAATATATTAATGCCTGATCTTGTTATCTCACCTATGCAAACAGCGTCAATTTTCCTGCTTGCAGGAGCTGTAAATAGCAATTCATAATCCTCGCCTCCGCCTAACGCAAAAACAAGGGGCGGGATACCGAGATATTCTGAAGCTTCTCTGAGTTCATCTGATATTGGCAGCCTGTCTGAGTAGATCTTTGCACCTGCTCTGCTCTCTTTGCACAATCTTGACAGGTCTATAATAAGACCGTCGCTTATATCTATCATCGAAGTGGCTTTGCCAATAAATTTTTCGGGATCCCTTGCTAAAGGCATTAAGTGTCTTTTCACAAGAGGGAGAGCAAAATTCCATTTTAATCCATGTTTGTTTTTGCTCCTTTTTTCTATTTCAACCGGTTTCTTTATCTTTTTCAGGAGCTCAAGCCCGCAGGAGGAATCGCCAAGGCAGCCTGTTACATATATCCTGTCTCCTGCTTTTGCGCCTTTTCTGGTTATGAACTTTTTGGCATGGCCTGTAACAGTGGCAGACAGGACTATTTTTTTTGATGAGGACAGGTCGCCCCCTATAAGGGACAATTTATATGTTCTCAGAGCTTCTTCAATGCCGTCAAATAAGCGATTGAAACACTTCACGTTCATATTCACAGGAGCTCCCAAATTAAGAAGCATAAAGGAAGGCCTTCCGCCCATTGCATATATATCACTGACATTTACAGAGACAAGCTTGAATCCAAGCTGGAAAGGTGTTGTCCATCTCAGATCAAAATGCACATTCTCAACCATCATGTCAGTAGTAATGAGAAGCTCTGAATTTTC
>MHDW01000103.1 GCA_001803645.1 Nitrospirae bacterium GWC2_42_7
ATTTTTTTGACCCTATTTTTTCGCCAGGCCCATACCTGAGGGCTTACATAGTAGAGAATTTTTATATTCAATTTCCTTGCCTCTGCAGCAAGCCTGAGATTGAAATCAGGATAGTCAATAAGCACAAGCACCTGAGGCCTCTCTTTTAACAAAGCCTCCACAGCCTTGCGGAAAGTTTCTTTTAATGCTTTAAGGGAAGAAATTGCTTCTAAAATTCCAAAGGCGCTGGATATGCCTGAGATCAGTTCAACACCGGCCTGATCCATCCTCTCGCCGCCGACTCCTATTATCCTTACATCAGGATTTCGTTTCTTAAGAGCGACCGCCAACAGAGATCCGTAAAGTTCCCCGGAAGTTTCTCCGGATACGATCATTATGGTGTCAGGCATTGTTGATCGCTTCAGCAACTTCTTTTATTGCTGATTCGTCAAGCTCCGGATACATAGGGAGTGAAAGCACGGTATCAGCCGCGTTTTCTGCAACAGGAAAATCTCCTTTTTTGTATCCGAGGTATTTTAATGCCTCCTGAAGGTGAAGTGGAATCGGGTAATAGACTACAGATGAGATATTCTTTTCGCGGAGGATATTCTGTAACTCGCTACGTCTTGAACTGCGTATTGTATATTGGTGATAGACGTGTGTATTGCCGGGTCTTTCAACAGGTTTTTCGATCTTGGCAGAAATGAGTTTATTGTACAGGGCTGCTTTTTCTCTCCGTTTTGCGTTATATTCATCGATTCTTTTGAATTTCACGAGAAGTATGCCTGCCTGCATATCATCAAGCCTGCTATTAAAGCCAATGGCCTCATGCTTATAAGCCCCCTTTGATCCGTGGTTCCTGTACATTCTTATCTCATCTGCTATTGATGGATCATCCACAATGATCATTCCGCCGTCTCCAAATGCGCCGAGGTTCTTTGAAGGATAGAAACTGAAACATCCTGCATCTCCGAAGCTCCCTGCTCTTTTCCCATTGATTGCAGCGCCAAAGGACTGCGCACAGTCTTCAATCACCTTAAGGTTATGCTTTTTTGCGATAGCATTGATCTTCTCCATGTCAGCAGGATGTCCGAATATATGCACAGGAATTATCGCCTTTGTGTTTTTTGTTATCTTCTCCTCTATTTTTTTCGGGTCGATATTCATTGTGTCCGGCTCAAGGTCAACAAATACCGGTTTTGCTCCAACATAAAGGATAGCTTCCGCAGTTGCAAAAAAAGTAAAAGGAGTTGTGATAACCTCATCTCCTTGCCCTACGCCGAGCGCTTTTATTGCAAGATGAAGCGCATCAGTGCCGGATGCTACGCCTAAACCTTCTTTAACACCGTGATACTCTGCGATCTTTTTTTCGAGTTCAACAACCCTTGGGCCGAGTATATACTGTGTGCTTTCGAGAATACCTGTCAGCATCTCGATGACCTCATCTTTTATCTCTATGAACTGCTTTTTTAAATCAACCATTGGGACCATGCTTTAATTTCTCCGATTTTCTTTTATAATTTCTGTTATCTTTAGCGCAGTATCGAGCGCGTTCATCGCTTCTGTGCCTGAGACCATAGGCCTCTTCCTTGTTTTAACGCATTCTATAAAATCTTTCAATTCCTCTTTCAGCGGCTCTTTCTTTTCAGGACTCATAACCTCTGCTGAGAGTTCTTCTCCTGACTTGGAATACCGGGTTACCGCCTGATTCTGATAATCAACAGCAATATACGAATCATCCTGAAATATCCTCAGGCTCCTCTGTTTTTCAGAAGAGATCCTGCTTGCGGTCAGCAATGCTCCGCATCCGTTTTCGAATTCGAGCCAGGCCCTTGCCAAGTCTATCTTCTCTGTCATAAGCGATTCCCCTGAAGCCTTGATCCCGACAAGTCTGGCGCGGACCAGACTGAATATAATGTCAATGTCGTGTATCATCAGGTCGAGCGTGATATCAACGTCTGTTCCCCTGCCGAGAAAAGGCGACAGGCGATCAGCCTCAATAAATCTCGGCGTAGTTGTCATTTTTGAGGCTGCGCTCACAGCCGGATTGTATCTTTCGAGGTGTCCAACTTGCAGGATGAGGTTCTTCTTTGCAGCCGCTTCAATGATCTCTTTTGCCTCAATAATGTTCTGTGTTATAGGTTTCTCAACAAGGATATCCTTCCCTGCTTTCAAACATTCAAGGGCAATATCACGGTGAGTTATAGTAGGGGTTACGATGCTGACAGCATCGCATATCCCGAGCATCTCAGAATAGTCTGAAAAATACCTGCAGCCGTATTTTGAACCTATCTCTTCAGCCCTGCTGCTGTCAAAATCAGAAACAGCAGCCAGTTCTACATCTTTTAGTTCTGAATAAATCCTTGCATGGTGCTGCCCAAGATAGCCGACACCTATTACGCCAACCCGCACTGCCATATTTTCTCCTGATTTATGCTGAGCAACATAAGTTCGCATACCTTTGTTGCTCCTTATCTCGTCGCTGCGGCGTACCACCAAGTACGCCTCTCTCCTCGACTTCGTTGCGCCGCGGTCTGCTTTCTTCTGCCGCTCAGCACATAAATTGCTATCTGTCGAGTATGGTTTGCCTGATATTTTGCACTATAAACCGCTTTTTCAGCAAGAAATAAGGGGGAGGTGATGTTGCGTTGATGGGAGGTTAATTAAAGACTTGTGTACCCTTGCTATCAGCCGGTTTCCGGCAAATTACTTTCTCCTGAATCTAAGTTTCCCTGGTTCAATAATAATTAAATTGCCAGTAAAGTCAATCTGTGTAAGGGTTGCAAACGCTTTGATTATTTGATTGTTTAATTCTAAAGTGGATATCTCATTAGGGAAATGAGCAATTACAATGCCTGAGTGACTACCGACAGGAAAGTGCAAGAGGTTTCCAAAGCCCAGATCACCGGTTAAAATAACGGCTTTTTCTTGTTGAGCAAACTTAAATACTTCATTATCACTTTTCCCCCTTAATCCCACATCGCGAACATCTAACGCCTCATAACCGTTGGCCCTTAAAATCTTTGCTGTTGATCGAGGCATGTCCTCATCAATCACAAACTTAATCATTTTAAGCTATAGCTCTGACTTCTTCTTCTGATATGTGTTTTGCAGCATAATCCAACACAGCCAGTATGTCTTCTTTTATAAGGTCATATTCCTGAATAACCTCTTCATAAGTCATTCCTCCGGCCAGCTTGCCAAGAATAAGGTCTACAGGGACACGAGTCCCTTTTACTACAGGCTTCCCAAATCTGACTTTCTCATCTATTGTAATTCTCGGAGCAATTTCCATAACACCACCTCCTGTTAAATTATAGCAGATTAATATTTATTAAAACTGTCGTAACTGTCTCAGAGAAAAGAGCTCTGCGTCATAATTATTTAATTATTTCCCAGCCTATCATGACTTCTTTCTCCACCGCAGCTCATGCTTAGATTCTCCTCGGCGAATCCGCCTTAGTGCGGACAAGCGGGAATGACACTAAAAAAATTCAGATGCTTGTGGACTATTTTGTTCAATATACGTGACATTTAATAGTAATTATGGCAAATTGTTAAGTATATTAATCAATTAAACCATGTTATTAAGCGATTGGCAAAGGACTAAAAGAACAAAAGAAGCAGCACAAACTTTCACAGGCAGAACTTGCCCAAAAGACAGGCATCAGCCTTGCTGTCAGCCATAAGCAATGCGCTTGGAAAGATTGCCAGGGCTTCAAAATACTTGCAAAACAGTCTGTTTTATCTATAAAATTCTTCATGTCCATATTGCAGGCAATCCTTGAGGGAAAAAGAAATCGGCTTTCCTATTCAAAGTCAAAGATCACTCTTACAGAACTCAAGTCAAAGATTGCAAACATTGAGAGGCCAAGAAATTTTCAGGCTGCGATAAAAAAGGATTCCGGCAGTATAAGAATGATCGCTGAGATTAAGAAGTCTTCTCCATCCAAGGGCTTGATAAGATGCAACTTTGATCACAAGAAAATATCCGAAGTATATGCTGAGAAAAAGGTGGACGCGATATCAGTCTTGACTGAAGAGGATTTTTTTCAGGGCAAACTGGAATTTCTTGCTGATGCAAAAAATATCGCCTCCTGTCCTGTGCTGAGAAAGGATTTTATTTTCGATGAATATCAGATATACGAAGCAAGGGCAAATCAGGCTGACGCTGTGCTGCTTATCGCAGCCATACTTGAGATGAATCAGGCAGGGGAATATCTGCACCTGGTTAATGAACTTGGAATGTCAGCGCTCTTTGAAGTGCATGATCATGCAGAGCTCGAAATTCCTCTGAAGCTTGAAGCCCCGATTATCGGGATAAACAACAGGAACCTCAAGACATTCCAGATAGACCTTGGAACATCAATAAAACTGAAGAAAGAAATTCCGGCGAACAGAATCGTTGTAGCTGAAAGCGGTATTGATACAAGGGATGATGTCATAAGGCTTCAGGATGCAGGCATAGACGCTATGCTCATAGGAACATCCTTCATGAGATCAGCAAATATCGGCAGTAAGATAGATGAACTAAGAGGGATCGAATAAATTCTCAATAATCAGGCATTATGTTAAAATAAGCCTTAATTGAAATTCCTTTATCTGAATAAAAAATATAACTTCCGGAGGATTGTATGCAAGAGACAAAGGTAGTACTCCCTGACAGAGAAATACCCAAACAGTGGTACAACATCATGGCAGACATGCCGAACCTTCCAAAACCTCCCTTACACCCCGGAACAAAACAGCCAATAGGGCCTGAGGATCTAAGCGCAATATTCCCAATGTCTCTTATCGAGCAGGAAGTATCAACCCAGCGCTGGATCGATATTCCTGAGGAGGTCTTAAAAATTTATAGCCTTTGGAGGCCGTCACCCCTTTACAGGGCGCACAGACTCGAAGCTGCACTTGGGACCCCGGCAAAGATATATTATAAATACGAAGGCGTAAGCCCTGCCGGAAGCCATAAACCAAATACTTCTATCCCGCAGGCTTATTACAATAAACAGGCAGGCATAAAAAGAATAGCAACCGAGACAGGCGCAGGCCAATGGGGATCTGCACTTGCTCTTGCAGGCAGTTTTTTCGGCCTCGACATAACTGTTTATATGGTTAAGGTAAGTTATGACCAGAAGCCTTACCGGAGAATATCAATGGAGACCTGGGGAGCAACAGTTCATGCCAGCCCTTCCACTCTGACAAACTCTGGCAGGAAAGTACTTGAGATCAACCCTGACAGTCCGGGCAGTCTGGGAATGGCCATATCAGAAGCTGTTGAGGATGCTGCAACGCATGATGATACGAATTATGCTCTGGGTTCTGTTTTAAATCATGTTTTGCTTCACCAGACAGTAATAGGGCTGGAAGCCCAAAAACAATTTGCTCTTGTGGGCGACTATCCTGATATCATCATCGGTTGCTGCGGAGGCGGAAGCAATCTAGGCGGAGTAAGCTTCCCTTTTATGCAGGACAAGCTAAGTGGAAAAAAAATAAGGATAATAGCTGTTGAGCCTACTTCATGCCCAACCCTAACAAAAGGTGAATTCAGATATGATTTTGGTGACACAGCAGGGCTGACGCCTTTGTTGCAT
>MHDW01000104.1:0-155 GCA_001803645.1 Nitrospirae bacterium GWC2_42_7
CAGAACCGCCTCCCAATTTGCCAAAATAAAAAACATTCAGAATGTGGAGCGACCGAAATAGCGACAAATTACAAGAAAATTATTTCTTTAATAAATACGGGCGCCGGCTCCCGAGAGTCGGGGTGAATCGGAGGCTTTTGATCGTCACCGTTATT
>MHDW01000104.1:476-5355 GCA_001803645.1 Nitrospirae bacterium GWC2_42_7
CCACAGTGGGACAACCCTGCTACAGGAGCATGCGGCACATGCCATAAGACAGTAACAGGGAGTACTCTCGGCAGGATCGATACAGGCAGCCACGCAGAACATCTGGATTCCTCTTCTGTTGTCAGCGGCTGTGCTGATTGCCATAATGGAGTTTCATATGACGACTCAACATATTCTTCCTATATGCATGCAGATATAATGATCGATGTAGATCACTCATACACAGCAGGCGGAATGCCAGGTAATGGGTATGGCACATGTACAGCGGCTGCCTGTCATGGAAGAGGAACACCTGAATGGGGTAATAACAGCGGAACAGATTGCACTATATGTCACGGGGATCCGGTTAACCTTAATTCTGCACCGGGACCTGATACAGCCGGCAATACAGAAACAACTAATCCTCAGGTGGGCGCGCACCAGACACATCTTAAGGCGCTGAACCATATTTCGAGTGAGATCATCTGCAGTGAATGTCATATCGTCCCGACAACAGTGGCATCTACCGGACATATAAAGGACTTGACTTCCGGTGTAGCTGAATTAAAGTTTGGAGTACTTGCTTCGTCTAATCTTGCCGGCCCGGCTTATAATTTTAGTACAGGGCAGTGTTCAAATACTTATTGTCATGGTGGCGCTATGCCGAAAGGCTCCAATAATGGAAATGGAATGAATCCATTATGGACAAATGATGCCTATCTGACCGGCATCCTGTCTCTTGCAGGAGATTGTTCACAGTGTCACGGTTCGCCTCCAAATGTTTCTCCTCATAATGCGTCAATGACTCTTGCTCAATGCGCGCTATGCCATGATCATTTCAATGCTGATGGAACATTGAACAACCCATCACTTCATATTGACGGAACTATGCAGGCTTCAGGGAAATGCAACTCATGTCATGCTTATCCGCCTGCTCCTGGAGATGGCTTTGCCTATCTGGATGCGCCGGTCAAAGAAGGAAAAGGCGCTCATGTCAAACATATACAGAACATTATTGCAGCTGCGCAAGCAAAAGGAGTTGTCCTTGTCCTTGATCCTGAAAACGATACATATGGTGAAGGCACTGCAGGGATCGTATGCGGTGCATGCCATTCGAATAACCCTGCCAATCATTTTACCGGAACAAGGGTCATTAATTTTGCGGATGGAAGCAATGAATATCAGTTCGGGGCAAGTTCTTCGGTTTATAACGGGGTCCCCGGAACTTCTTCAAATACAAAACTCAAATCATGTTCCAATATAAGCTGTCACTTTGGAAACACGCCTGGCTGGCAAGACCCGGCCTTGGCAGGGAATTAAGGGGGCTGAAATGAAATTAATAACAATAAAATCAATGAAAATGAATAAATCAGCAAGAGATATGAAAACAGTATTGCCTACCATTGCTTTTGTGATGATACTTTGTCTTATCTTTCCATGCATTGCAAGCGCTGACATTGCAGGGCCTAAGAGCCCTTCTAAAGGGTCAAATAACAGCTCTATAGGTTCCAGGTCATGGAGTAATACTGACAAGATATATACTTCTGATAATAATTATGCCACCGTATCGCTGGATAAAGACAAGATTTCAAATTATCTTGTTGCGAGTGACTTCAAATTTTCGATCCCGACAGGGGTTGTGATAAATGGAATAAAAGTTGAGATAGAGAGAAAAGAAGGAAATAAACATTCCTCCGGTTATATCAGAGATTACAGCCTCAAGATTCTGAAGAACAATACAATAACCGGAACAGATCATGCAGCAACAAGTACAAATTGGACTACCTCTGATCTGACTGTATCCTATGGCTCAGACACAGATCTCTGGGGACAGACCTGGACTCCTTCAGATATTAATTCAAGCAATTTCGGCGTAGCAATTTCTGTTAAATGTACTTCAGATTCTGAAGATGCAAAGATAGATAATATAAAAATCACTGTTTATTATTCTTCATGTACAGCTAATGCTCCGACTGTCAGCATAACCCCGTCTTCACAGACCATAACAACAAATGGCGGAAGCGCAGCTTATTCGATGACCATTAAGAATAATGATTCAGGAACAGGGTGCTCTAATGTCACATATTCACTTTCTTCTTCTGACAACAACACAACCAATTTTAATGCATCTACCCTCGGCTCAAGCTCAGTAACACTTGCGTCAGGCGCAACAAGCTCAACAATAACACTGACAGTAAGCGGAAAAGCAGGGCAGACTTCAGGGACAGATACAACAACAGTAACAGCCTCAGCCTCAGGGCATACGAATGGAAGCAGCAGTGTTATAACAACACTTAATGTTCCAACATGCACGGCAAATGCTCCGACAGTGACAATAACCCCGTCTTCACAGACGATAACCGTAAATGGCGGAAGCGCAGCTTATTCGATGACGATCAAGAATAACGATACTGGAAGCGGATGCTCAAGTGTTGCATATACGCTCACACCATCAGACAGCAATGCAATTAATTTCAACGCATCTGCACTTGGCTCAAGTTCAGTAACACTCTCAGCAGGTGCCACAAGCTCAACAATAACACTGACAGTTAATGCAAAGGCAGGCCAGAGTTCAGGTGCGAATACAACAACAGTAACAGCCTCGGCCTCAGGGCATACGAATGGAAGCAGCAGTGTTTCAACAACACTTAATGTTCCAACCTGTACGGCAAATGCTCCGACAGTGAGCATAACCCCTTCTTCACAGACGATAACAACAAATGGCGGAAGTGCTGCTTATTCAGTGACGATTAAGAATAATGATTCAGGGACTGAATGCTCAAATGTCACTTATTCACTTTCTTCTTCAGACAGTAATACAACCAATTTCAACGCATCAACGCTCGGCTCAGGCTCAGTAACTCTTGCAGCAGGTGCTACAAGTTCAGCGATAACACTGACAGTAAGCGGAAAAGCAGGGCAGACCACAGGTACGGATACAACAACAGTAACAGCTATAGCATCAGGGCATACGAACGGAAGCAGCAGTGTTACAACAACACTTAATGTTCCTGTTTCATCATATTTAATAACAACCTGTAACGGCTGCCATAAAACAATACCTGTTGATGCTTCAGGCCAGAGGGGAACGCCTCCAACTGCTGTAATAGGTTCACATTCAGTTCATGCGTCAAGTCTTGGACTTGCCTGCACAGCATGCCATATTTCGAATGCAAACAATCTCGGACACAGAAAAGGCACGATTAACATGCAGTCCCCGATCAATGGGCAGGGGACCGGCAGTTACAGCAAAGGCGCAAGCTTCCCTCAGGTCAATGATTTGACCGGCGCAGGCCTTGGGGCCTGTAGCAGCACATACTGCCACGGTTCAGCAAGTACTACGCCTAAATGGGGCACGAATACAGGCAAAACAGGTACATGTGATCTCTGCCATGGGATGGTCGGGACAAACCCTTCAAGGGATACCGAAGGCCATACAGCAGTGACTGACCCTCAAGTCGGCGCGCATGATGCACATTTGAAAGCAGCACACAATATCAGCCAAAAAATGGCCTGTAATGAATGTCATACAGTTCCGGCAAATCTTGATAGTGCAGGCCATTATGACACAGCACGGCCTGCAGAAGTTCCTTTAAATGGAACTATTGCGAACTCCAGAGGTTCGATGCCAACATACAGTGCAGGCAATTGTTCAAATACATGGTGTCATGGTGCAAAGTTGTTTGAAGGTGACAAACCTCCGACATGGAATGTAACTTTATTTAACGGGAATAAAATAAATGACTGTTCACGCTGTCACGGTTTTCCGCCATCGCAAAATGGAGTCCATGCAGGTCTTGATGTAAATAAAACCGGAGAGTGTGCCGGATGTCATGACCATGTCAATTCAGCCAATAACGGTTTTATTGATCCATCAAAACATATAGACGGAAAAGTTGATGGCGGCTCCTGCCTCGGATGCCACAGTACTCCGAGAGGCAATAGGGTTGCTGTTGTGGGCCAGTTCAACGCAAACTCTCATCACGTACAGGGAGTGACACTAACAGATGAGCACTGCTATCAGTGCCACTGGGAGGCTAACAGCGATGGTTCCTTAAACTCAACATATCACGAAGGTTTGACTATATCAGGCGCAGCAGTAGATCTGGTTATATACGGAAACGGGGCAAGGCCTTCAGCATATACATTAGGAATCACAGCTGTTGAGTATACAGCCGGTGCAACAGGCGGAAGCAGCGTACCCATCGTCAGCAGCGTAGTCAATGTTGTTGATACATGGAGACAACTTTCAACCAGCGGCAGCAGTGCCAGCCGAACTGCCTCTTTTACAGCAGGTTCAGGAGAGGACCGCATGGTAATAGTCGGCATCGCATGGGAAGATTCCCACTCGAGCGGATGCAATCCAAGCTCTATAACAGGAAATTACGGCGGTCAGTCAATTACTACAATTAACGAAGCCAATTCATCTAATAACAAAGAAGGCCAATGGATGGGGTACATCGGTGAAACAGGCATTGAGGCAAGATCCAATAATACTATTACGCTGACCTTCAGCGGCTGTACTCCTGACAGAACCCCGACCATTTCAGCTGCGACCTATGAAGGGATAGATCAGGCATCAGTGCCTTCTTCTGTTATTGCAAGCGGTACATCAGGCTCTTCTTTCTCATGGAGCGGATTGCCGGTTGTTAAAGACGGATATGCTATGTATAACCTGAATGCAGACGGTATTTCTTCTTTTACTCCGCCCTCAGGTTATACAGAACGTTATGACTCAGCTACATCTAATTTCAGAATGACCGGCGGTGACAGGGCTATTACAGCTGACGGTACCGAGAGCCGGACAATTAACGGCAACACTTCTTCCAGCAGTTGGGCGCTTGTTGCAGTATCAGTGAACCCAGTTGCCGGCTCAGCAGGAGGCGCTTTAAGGCCGGAG
>MHDW01000104.1:5399-5606 GCA_001803645.1 Nitrospirae bacterium GWC2_42_7
GAATGACACAACACAGCCTTTTGGCGATGGAAGAACACCAAAGCATTATGCATGGGACAACACCAGCATAGATGCACGTTATTCACAGACAACGACAACCTCATGGGGCAAATACAGCGGCACAAACATCACGCCCAAGAACACACAGACAAAGGCATATCCTTCACATGGAAATGCCTCTGCAAACCAGCGCGGGTGGAATACATC
>MHDW01000105.1 GCA_001803645.1 Nitrospirae bacterium GWC2_42_7
ATCAAGAGGAGCAAGGATCTTGCTGGAGCCCATCATGCCTCCTCCGCTGCTTTTTATACTCCGCAGAAGGTTACCGGTCAGGTCATAAACTCTTATATACAAATTATTATAATCGAGAACAAAGACCTCAGATGTCAGATCATCAACAGTCAAGCCGGAAGGGAAATTAAGAAGACCTGAACCGAAAGTGCTTAGAAGAACGCCGTTCATGGTTGAATATATCTTTACCATATTGGCTTTACTGTCCGTAACATAAACCTTGCCCGTAGTTGAAACAGCTATATCGTTTGGAAGGATAAACTCACCATCGCCGTTTCCTAATTTAAAAATAAGATCACCTGCAGAATTATATACACCGGTATTTTTCTTTTTTCTATCAGATATATATAGCTTTCCGGACTGATCTACAGCAATGCCTAAAGGCGACCCGGTAATATTAAGATTGCGTAAGTGAAGGCCATTATTCGAAAAAACAGTAATTATGCCATTCAGGTTATCAGTAACGTAGATTTTACCTTCGCTATCTGCGGCAATTCGCTCAGGTCCTCCTGATGGAACTGTGTGTTTTGCCGCAAAATTTATGACTGGAACAGCGGAAAAAGCAATAGAATACCATAGTATTGAAACAAGGAAGGTGAAACATAATAATATCTTTTTATCCATTTCATACCTAATACAATAAAAATAGCAAATTATATGCCAACTTCAAAGCATGTTTATATGCTTATTTATATTATAACAAAAATAAATATACTTAATAGTATATAAATTCAATTAGTTGAATTTTATAGTGCTGCAAAATAGACAATAAATCACAAAAAACTCTAAGAATGAGGCAGTTATCGTTGAGCGTCAGGGTTTAGATTCACGCCAAACAATAAAATACGCATTATTTTTACTGAATATTTATTTGGTATCAAATTTGCTAAAATGTAAAAATCAGGCTGAGGCCTCAAGGCGTGGGAAAGACAAAGACGGCAGACATTATGTGATCAAGATCTTTGCCGAGAACGAGGCAGGGATAACCGAGAGCGAGATTCTGAATGCAGTAGTGCCACACGACCAGAGGGACAAGAAAAATTAAAGCACAATTTATTTAAGCCTTACTTGTTCCCCATTAGCGCCTGAACAGGCTTAAGCCCGTAAGGACCGCCCTGCTCTATTGCTGTAAGTACAGAGCCTCCTCCTGTAAAGAAATAATACTGCGTATTATCGAGAACTGAAAGATAAAGACCGGGACAGAGGTCTTTGAATTCCTGAAGCGTATCACCTCCGCCGTACATCTTTATCGCCTTTCTGTTGTGGTCAATGGTATTGTCCAGAGCTGCTGATCCAGCACTGAAGTGAGGAGTAAAACCCATAACAGCATTAACAAATATTGTCTTTGCTCCGGAAATTATCCCGTACACATCCTTATCTTCAAAAGATCTCGGGTCAATGTCCAGAACATAATTATATTTGTTGCCCTTCTTAAAGTCCTTTATCGAGATAGTCCTGTATTTTCCTTCTATCCTGTCTTCAAGGATGTCTGACTCAACAATATACGGAAGTTCGATTATCTTCTGTTTCTTGCTGTCTCTTTCTATAAGGTCTTTTGCTGCTGCTATATCACTCTCCAGAACACCTGCTATATTCACACCGTATTTAGCGCAGAGATAAGTGTTATATATCACTCCGCCGAGGATCAGTTTATCAACTTTGTCATAAAGTGCATAAAGCGGTTTGATCTTGGTGTCATACTTTGAGCCTGCAACAACAGCCACAAACGGCCTTTCAGGCTCAATAACCGAGTTCAGATTCATTAACTCCTGCTGCATAAGAAAACCTGCGCTCGAGGGAAGATGCTTTGTTATGTCACACGTGGATGCGTGCGCCTGCCAAGAGCCGAAGGCATCATTTATGAATATATCGCCAAGTCCGGCAAGCTGTAGTGCGAAATCTTCTCTGATCTTTCCTTCACCCTCCTCTCCTGCAAACCAGCGTGTGTTCGGAAGATATATTCCCCCGAGTTTTCTTTCGCGAAGCAGGCGGATAGCAAGGTTTATCGAAGTATCAATGCCGGTAATGCCGAGTTTCGGTGTTATTGTGAATTCAGGAATATGGAATTTTATGTGGAGTTTACGTTCGAGATATTCAACGATCGGCTTTACAGACTCTTCTTCCCTACAGTTTATTTCCCCTGTCTTTTTATCTTTCGGCCTTCCTATGTGTGTCATAAGGATCGGCCTTCCGCCGCGCTCGACAATGTTATAAAGGGTGCCGAGTGTCATATCTATTCTGTAAGGGTCCCTGATCTGGCCTTTTTTAACTACATTGTGATCAAACCTCACAAGCACAACCTTTCCTTCGATATTTGCGTTCTGAATTAAAGAAAGTTTTGGATCAAGACCGTTCATTTTAATCCTCCGAAAAATTAATATAACAAGACAATTCTTTCGTACATATCACTAATCTTAATTATTTTCCCTATGATATTCCTGTATTGACTTGATACTTATCTTCTTCTTTTTGAGCATCTCTATGGCATTCACCACAGCCCTTGCGCCTGCAACAGTTGTGGTATAAGGTATTCCGTACTGAAGCGCGCTTCTGCGGATCGAGAGTGAGTCCTTCTGTGCCTGCGCCCCACTGACAGTGTTTATGACAAAAACTATCTCTTTGTTCTTTATCAGGTCAACTATATGCGGCCTGCCTTCAACGACTTTATTTATGACTTCCACCTCAATACCTTTTTCATCAAGAAAAGCAGCAGTGCCTTTTGTGGCGATGACCGTAAAGCCTGAGGCATAAAGTCTTTTGACAACATCGCATATCCCGGGTTTGTCTTTGTCCCTGATGCTTATCACTATCTTTCCGGAAAGCGGTATCCTGTTGTTGCAGGCTGCTTGCACCTTCGCAAATGCACGGCCGAAATCCTCGTCTATTCCCATAGCCTCGCCTGTGGATTTCATCTCAGGCCCCAGTATTGTATCAACCCTCGAGAATTTATCGAATGGAAACACTGCTTCTTTGACTGCTACATGTTTGATCTTCTTTTCACTCGTAATTCCTAATTCCTTTAATGTTTTTCCTGCCATTACTTTTGCCGCGACCTTTGCAAGAGGTACACCTGTTGTTTTGCTCACAAAAGGGATGGTCCTTGAAGCCCTTGGATTCACTTCAAGGATGTATATCTCCTCTTGCTTTACAGCAAACTGGATATTCATCAACCCGATAACTCCGAGTTCCTTTGCGAGCGCCTTTGCCTGTTCCTTTATCTCAGCAATGATATCATCGCCAAGAGAATAAGGCGGGAGCGAACAGGCTGAATCACCTGAATGTATCCCTGCCTCTTCTATGTGCTCCATTACACCGCCGATCACAACATCCGTACCGTCAGATACAGCATCAACATCCACCTCTATTGCATCATCAAGATATTTGTCTACAAGTATCGGGTGTTCAGGAGCAGACTTCATTGCTCTTTCCATATAATTCCGGAGTGATTCCTCATCATATACAATTTCCATTGCCCTTCCTCCAAGCACATAGGAGGGCCTCACCATCACAGGGTAACCTATTTTTGTCGCAGCATTTACTGCCTCTTCCACTGACATCGCTGTATCACTCTCAGGCTGTTTCAATTTAAGTTTATGCAGAAGTTCCTTGAACCTCTTTCTATCCTCTGCCCTGTCGATAGAATCAGGCGATGTCCCGAGTATTTTCACACCTTCTCTTTCAAGAGGCACTGCAAGCTTAAGAGGTGTCTGTCCTCCGAACTGCACAATAACACCTAATGGTTTTTCTATGTCAATTATGCTCATAACATCTTCTATGGTGAGGGGTTCAAAATAAAGCCTGTCAGATGTATCATAATCAGTGCTTACAGTTTCAGGATTGCAGTTGACCATTATGGTCTCAAACCCCAATTCACGGAGCGCATAGACTGCATGAACACAACAGTAATCAAACTCTATCCCCTGCCCTATTCTGTTGGGGCCTGAACCAAGTATGATTATTTTCTGTTTGCCTGTTGGGTTTGCCTCGGACTCAACAACAGCTCGGAAGTTCGGAAGTTCGGAAGTTCGGAAGTCTTTATTTGTTGCTTCCGCGCTTCCGCGCTTTTGCGCTTCCAGACTATAGAACGGTTTCTCATACGTTGAATAAAGATACGGGGTATAGGCCTCGAACTCTGCTGCGCAGGTATCGACCATCTTATAGACAGGCTGTATCTTGTTATCTTTCCTGAATTTCCTTATCTCTGATTCATCAACTTTAAGAAGTTGTGAAAGACGTATGTCTGAAAAACCATATTCCTTTGCATCCCGGAGCAGAGGGCAGAGGGCAGAGGGCAGAGAGTTACCTTGCGGTATATTTTGATCTTTATCTTTTCCTCTTTGCTCTTTGCTCTTTGCTCTTTGCAACTTTATCGTTTCTTCCATCTCAACGATCTGCTTTATGTGATTTAAAAACCACGGGTCTATCCATGTGTATTCATATATCTCATCCACTGTCATCCCAATGCGCATAGCTTGGGCAACATACCAGAGCCTGTCAATTCCCGGTATCTTCAGCTTTATTTTTATTTTGTCAGGATCGCTGTCAACATCATCCAGTCCATAGCTTCCTTTCTCAAGGCTTCTGAGGGACTTCTGAAGAGACTCCTTGAAGGTCCTGCCTATGGACATCACTTCTCCGACCGACTTCATCTGGGTTGTAAGAACAGGGTCTGCTTCAGGGAATTTTTCGAACGCAAACCGCGGGAACTTTGTGACAACATAGTCTATTGTAGGTTCAAAGGACGCAGGCGTCTCTCTTGTTATATCATTTCTTATTTCATCAAGTGTCAGGCCAACAGCAAGCTTTGCCGCTATCTTGGCTATCGGGAACCCGGTCGCCTTTGATGCAAGCGCAGAACTCCGCGAGACTCTCGGGTTCATTTCTATAACTATCATCCTTCCGTTTTCAGGATTCACGGCAAACTGTATGTTTGACCCGCCGGTATCAACACCTATCTCTCTTATAATCGCAATGGACGCGTCACGCATCCTTTGGTATTCCTTGTCTGTAAGTGTCTGAGCAGGAGCAACTGTTATAGAATCACCTGTATGAATGCCCATAGGATCCAAATTCTCTATTGAGCATATGATCACCACATTGTCCTTTGTGTCACGCATGACCTCAAGCTCATACTCCTTCCATCCGAGG
>MHDW01000106.1:0-1795 GCA_001803645.1 Nitrospirae bacterium GWC2_42_7
CAAAGGAGGTTAAAGAATGAAGATCAAAAGAAGGGATTTTTTAAAGGCAAGCGTGGCTGCCGGAGCATTAGTTGCATTGACCGGGCCTTCGCTAAATGCGTTTGCAGCCGCAAAGGCAGATGAAAAGACCATAGGAGGGACAGAGCCCGGCGAGTGGATGCCCTCCACTTGTCAGGGATGTACTGCCTGGTGTCCTGTGGAGTTTTTTGTGCAGAAAGGCAGGGCTGTCAAGGTGCGCGGCAACCAGCTCAGCAAGGCAAACGGCGGTTACTGCTGTCCGCGCGGACATATGATGCTCCAGCAGGCCTACGATCCTGACAGGATTAAGGTCCCAATGAAGCGCACTAACCCTGTCAAGGGGCGCGGAATTGATCCCAAGTTTGTCCCTATCACTTGGGACGAAGCACTGGATACTGTTGCCGATAAGATGATGGATCTGCGCAAGGTCAACGAGCCGGAGAAGCTGATGTATATGCGCGGTCGCTACTCATCCACTGCCACAGACCTGCTCTACGGTGCACTGCCCAAGATCTACGGCACTCCTAATTACTTCTCCCACAGCGCCATTTGCGCTGAAGCGGAGAAGATGGGGTCCGGTTATACTCAGGGCTTTTTTGGCTACCGGGATTACGATCTGGCCAAGACCATCTGTCTGGTGATCTGGGGCTGCGACCCGCTCTCATCCAACCGTCAGGTGCCCAACGCCATTGCCAAGTTTAACGGTGTTCTCGACCGAGGTACCGTGATTGCCGTTGATCCCCGCATGAGCGCGTCAGTTGCCAAGGCTAACGAGTGGCTACCAATCAAACCGGGCGAGGACGGTGCCCTGGCTGCGGCCATTGGTCATGTTCTGCTAACCGAGGGGTTCTGGAGCAAGGAGTTTGTCGGTGACTTCAAAGACGGCAAGAACCTGTTCAAACCCGGGGCGACCATTGATGAGGCTGCTTTTATTGAGAAACAGACCCACGGCATCATAAAGTACTGGAATCTGGAGCTGAAGGACAAAACACCGGCCTGGGCAGCCAAGATCACCCTTATTCCGAAAGAACAGATCGTCAGGGTGGCACGCACTATGGGCAAGGCCGGCTCTGCGTGTGCCGTATGGATGGGGCCTGGTGTGGGTATGACACCCCGAGGCACCTATGCCTCCATGGCAGTCTATGCCTTGAACGGTATTCTCGGTTCCATCGAGACTGAAGGCGGGGTCATGCAGAGCTCCAGCGCTCCCACGACGAAATTCCCTGAGATCAAGGATATTTTTATCGACGAACTGGCGAAGAAATCTGGCAAAGGGAAAAAAATTGACGGGCGCGGCGCCAAGGATATGCCTGCTCTAATGGGCGGTATTGAAAAGAAAACTGAAAAGGACGGCACGGTCAAGGAAAGCCTAATAGTAGGCGTCGTTACTAACAACGTGGCCAACGGCCTGCTGAAGAGTCAGGATGCAATTAAGGTTTTCATCAGCAGCTGGAGCAACTTCAACTTCTCCTGTACCGGTGCTCAGCGCTGGGACAAAGCCATGGCTCAAATCCCCTTCTTTGTGCATATGGTTACTAATGCTTCAGAGATGACTCAATTTGCTGACATCGTGCTGCCGGCCACCTTTGCCCCCACTGAAAAATTATCCATCATCAGTAATATGGCCAACCTGCACGGTCACATGTCGATCCAGCAGGCGGTTGTCAAGCCGCTTTGGCAGGTCAAGTCCGAGGAAATCGAGGTGATGTGGCTGCTGGCCGAGAAGCTGAAGGCCCGTGGTTTTGCCAGTCTGTACGATTACTACGCTTCCTTTGAG
>MHDW01000106.1:1810-6605 GCA_001803645.1 Nitrospirae bacterium GWC2_42_7
CGAATTCACTGAGATTGCTGCGAAAATATCTTCGCAAAAAGCCTGGGATGGGAAGGAAAAGATGAAAGGGGACCAGATCACCGGGTGGGCTGAATTCAAGAAACGGGGCATCTACAACTCCGAGCCTTACAAATACAAGAAGAACTGGGGTAAGGACAATCCGGAGACAAAGAAATTCGAAGGAAAGTTCAAGACCGAGACCGGCAAGTTCGAGTTCTACAGTGAGACCCTTAAAAAGGCGCTCAATATGCATGCCGATAAGCATAAGACCTCTGTGGACGACATCCTCAAGTCCAGTGGCTATGAGGCCCAGGGCGAATTGGCCTTTGTGCCGCATTATGAGTCTCCAAAGCGTCACGGCAGCGACAAGGAGTACCCGTTCACCTTCATCGACTACAAATCAAGGCTTAACCGTGAGGGAAGAAGCCAGAATACAACCTGGTATCAGGAGTTCAAGAAAGTTGATGTAGGAGACGTAAGCTGGGAAGACGTTGTAAAGATCAATCCATTGGATGCAAAAAAACTCGGACTAAAAGACGGTGATTCTGTGAAGCTTACGTCACCTTCCGGCAGTATTACGACAAAGGCACGGCTATGGGAAGGCGTACGACCCGGTACTGTTGCCAAATGCTATGGCCAAGGTCATTGGGCTTACGGCCGTGTGGCTGCAAAGGACTACTCCAATGCTGTGGCCCGGGGCGGCAATAACAACGAGTTGTTGGTTGACGATTACGATCGCCTCAGCGGCTCTACGGCAAGAAACGGTGGGTTCACCGGTGTCAAGATCGAAAAGATATAAGAAAGGAGGAAACGATAAATGCCTAAATACGGAATGGTAATAGATCTTCAGAAATGTGTGGGCTGCGGCGCGTGCGCATTGGCCTGCAAGACAGAGAATAACACACAGGACAGGACTAAAGGGCAGACCTTCAACTGGGCTGACTTCATTATGAAGGAAGAAGGCAAATTCCCGAATGTGAACTTTACTCCAAGACCCGTGCTCTGCAATCACTGCACGGATGCGCCTTGCGTAAAGGCCTGTCCGGTAACGCCAAAGGCGATGTTCAAGACGCTCGACGGCATTACGATGCATAACGACGAAAGGTGTATCGGCTGCCAGAGGTGCCAGAAAGCATGCCCATACAGTACTAAAGATACGGAGAAGGACAGGGCTGCATACAGTGTAATCAGCTTCAACGCTCGCGGTGGCACGACGCATCCGTTTCACAAGGATGCCAAAGAACTTATCCCCGGTTGCACCTCTTCGGGCGTTGAGGTGTCCAAAATGGCCGGGGACACCCCACCGTACCGTAACCGTTACAAGCACCCTGAGTATGAGGATGTGAGGAGGAGCGGCATAACCGAAAAATGCATTTTCTGCGAGCATAGGGTCAAGAAGGGCGAACTTCCATACTGTGTGGTTTCATGCCCGTCAGGCGCAAGGATTTTCGGAGACCTTTCAGACCCCAACAGTGAGCCGAGCAAGGCGCTGAAAGCGCACAAGGCTGTACAGCTCAAAAACAGCAAGGGTGAACTTCTGAAGGCAGGTGAAAAAGGCACACAGCCTAATGTGTATTACATCAGAAACTTTAAAGGTGATCTGAAAAAAATGGCGTAAACTTTTCCTGTAAAGGCCAAAAATTAGTGTTAAGTTTTTTACTGACGGAGTGAGAGAAGTAAAGCGCTCTCTCACTCTGATTTTGACGGTTTAGCGAAAAGTCGTCATTCCCGCGAAGCCAGAAGTAGGTGCCTTAGGCAGGAACAGTACCCGCTTTAAGCGGCGGGAATCCAGGTGCACGTAATCTCAAAGAATGGATTCCCGACTAAGGACTTCGGGAATGACTGCGTTTAAAAGGACTTTTTACGAGGTTATCAATTTTCTATTGTTATAATATGTTTAAGAGCGAGGTAAAATTGGTTATTCAGGAATTTGTTTCACGGGAAAAATTAAGGGGTGACAGCTTCAGGCTGCTGGCAGCATGTTTTTACCAGCCACAGCGGGACATGTTTCAGGAAGGTTTATTGCATGATCTTGCTGAATCGCTTAAGGAGCTTTGCCCTGGCGCAGCTGACTATGCGGAAGAGATGATTAAACTGCTTCAGGTATATTCTGATGAGGAGCTTCTTGTTGATTATTCAAAGCTTTTTGTAGGACCCGCAGAGCTTTTAGCCGCACCTTACGGCTCGGTCTACCTTGAAAAAGAGAGACGCCTTATGGGTGATTCCACAATGGCTGTAATTGATTTTTATAAATCCCGGGGGCTTGTTATGGACACAGATTTTAAAGAAGTTCCTGACCATATCGCAGTGGAGCTTGAGTTCATGTATTACCTTGTTTTTAAAGAAATAGAGGCTATTGAAGCGAAAAAGATGGAGGAAGCCGTTGCTGCTTTGGAATCACAGGAGATTTTTATGACCGGTTTTCTGCGCCCATGGGCTGATAAATTTGCAGATAAGATGACTGAAGGGGCCGAGACCGGTTTTTATAAAGCTCTTGCAGGATGCCTTTCTGCTTTTTTATACAAAACGGATATTCAGGACAGCCTGCCTGAAAAACTGAAGGCCGCTGCAGTGTCATAATGTTTAAAGACAAACTCATAGGTAAAGCCCTGGCCAGTGCCGACCTTCAGATTACTATTGACAGGTCGCGCTGTATGCGAATGCGCTTTAATAATAATGAGTGTCCTGTATGCACTTCCAACTGCCATTCAGGGGCCATAACTATTGGTGATGATATAGTGATCGATGCGGATAAATGCAGCCTTTGCATGGTCTGCGTCTCCGAATGCCCTGCGGACTGTTTTGATCTAAAGGGAGGCGAATTCTTCGGCATCCTCGCCCGTTTGAGAAAGATGCGGGATTCCGTCACTTGGCCCGTGCTTGGATGTAAAACAGACGCTGGAAATGAGGCACATGAAAAAACCACTTGCCTCGGCGCTCTTTCGGATGAGCACCTTATTGCTCTGAATGTATTTATGGACAGGCCTGTGCAATTAAACCTCACAGCATGCGCGCAATGCAAAAATTCTTTTGTAATTGATACGCTCAAGGATCGGATTGCGGGGATAAAAGAGACGACCGGAATTGATGTTTCTGAAAAAGCTGTTTTGATCGAAAATAAGGCTGATCTGCGGTTTGACGAAGTGTCTTATGATCGCAGGGGTTTTTTCAGTGCCATCAAGAACTTGACTCTTCTTGGGGCTTCAGAGCTTTTTGAGAAGGAAGAAGTCGATGTTATTCAAGCCTATTCTCAGAAAGGTATGCCGTTGAAAAGGAGTATTCTGAATAAAACTATTAAGACAGTTATGGATAAAGACGTTGCTGCAAGGGTCCTGAAGGAATACGCCTTTACCATAAAGGCAGATGCCACTTGCGACAACTGCTTTTCATGCGTAGGTATGTGTCCTACTGGAGCGCTGAAAAGCAGGAGCGATGAGTCAGGGGCTGGGCTTTTGTTCAACCCTTCAATGTGTATAGGCTGTGCCTTATGCAGGGACTTTTGCCTTAACAACTCCATTTTCATGATGCAGGGCTATTCGGGAGAGCATTATTTTGATCACTATATCTGCAATAAAGATTCATGTATGGTGGATACGCCTGAGAATGCGGATTGTGAAGACGCTATTGACGTGGTCTGCTGTCATGGACAAAAGGCGGTACTATGACTTTTGAAGCATTGCTTGACGAATCTGCAAAGATCCATGGTCATCTCTGCCCTGGTCAGGTGCTTGGCGTAAAAATGTCCATGCTCGGACTTAGGGAGATTGGTATCGCTGATCCAAGAGGGAAAGACAGAAAGAGCATTATTGTCTTTGTCGAGATGGACAGATGCGCCACAGACGCAGTGCAGTCTGTCACCGGATGCAGTCTTGGGCACAGGACCATGAAATTCATGGACTTTGGGAAGATGGCCGCAACCTATCTGAACCTCAAGTCAGGCAAAGCAATAAGGATCATTGCAAGAGAGGACTCACGGCAGAAGGCAAAGGAATATTTCCCTGAGATCGAAAATAAATATGAGGCACAGCTTGAGGCATATAAAATTATGTCTGATAAAGAGCTTTTTGATGTGATGGAAGTTCATGTGAAGGTGAAGCCTGAAGATATGCCGGGAAGACCTCTGCGAAGGGTTCAATGCGACTCCTGCGGTGAATATGTTCAGGACATGAGGGAAGTTCAAAAAAATGGAAAAGTTTTGTGCAGACCCTGTGCAGATTCAGGATATTACGACCCTGTCGGACAGCCTATTTTTTGAACTTGCGTTATGCAAATTTTCCATAACGGATGAATTGCAATAATGGAGATTAAATCAAAGCTCTGGATTGAGATTGACGGGAAACCGGTCTTCGGAAGAGGAAGAAGGTTTCTGCTTGAGGCCATCGACAAACATGGCTCGATAAACCAGGCTGCAAAGGAGATAAATATCTCCTACAGAAAGGCCTGGGGCTACGTAAAGGCCATGGAAGAAAGGCTTGGGTTCAAACTTATCATACGGCAGACCGGCGGCAGAAATGGCGGAGGAGCAACGCTCACTGAAGAGGCGAAAGAATTCCTCACAAAGTATGAGGCACTTGAGATGGGTATAAGAGAGATTGTTGATGAGAGATTCAGAAAGATATTCAATGATAACAGAGTATAGAGGAGGTCTTTATGTGTGATTCATCGCAGGAGAATCATAACCCCGGAGCAAAGAAACTGGCGGTTGCCGAAGCCGTGGGCACTGTACTTGCCCATGATATCACAGAGATACGTCCCGGAGAATTCAAAGGACGCGCCTTCAAAAAAGGACATATTA
>MHDW01000106.1:6632-7306 GCA_001803645.1 Nitrospirae bacterium GWC2_42_7
AAAGGCTCGGTAAAGAAAATCTTTTTGTACTGAATATCACGGACGACGAGATGCACGAAGACGAAGCAGCATATGCCCTTGCCAATGCCCTCATGGGAGAAGGGGTGAAGATAAAAGGTGAGCCTAAAGAGGGGAAGATAAATATCATTGCTGAGACAGACGGACTCCTTAAGATCAATAAAGACGCGCTCCTTGCCTTCAATATGCTTGGCGATATCATGTGCGCTACAATCCACAGCAACACGGTTGTGAAAAAAGGGCAGACAGTTGCAGGCACAAGGGCCATTCCGTTGATTGTCAAAAAGCATGTTGTGGAAGAGGCAGTGAAGATCGGAGAAGCAGCGCGAAAGAGCGGAAGCGCGGAAAATGTAGGGGCGCAATTCATTGCGCCCGGTATGTTGCGGGGTGGTGTAATTCAGGTCAAAGCGCTCAGGAAGCCAAAGGCCGGTGTTGTCATCACGGGCAATGAGGTCTATTATGGGAGGATAAAGGACGCCTTCGCACCTATTATCAAAAGCAAGATAGAGGCCATCGGCGGCGAGATTATCGGCGCATACTATGCGCCTGACGATGAATCATTTATCGAGGCAAGGCTGAGGGAATTGATAAATGCCGGAGCTGATCTGCTTATTACTACCGGAGGTATGTCGGTTGATCCTGACGATGTCACAAGA
>MHDW01000107.1:0-1020 GCA_001803645.1 Nitrospirae bacterium GWC2_42_7
TTCTTTCTCTTCTGTAATCACTGCGCCCAACCTGCCTGTGTTAGGGTATGTCCTACAAAGGCCACGTTCAAGAGGAAGGAAGACGGAGTAGTTATGCAGGATATGCATCGGTGCATCGGCTGCAGGATATGTATGGCTGCCTGTCCTTATGGTGCAAGAAGCTTTAATTTTATAGACCCCAGACCGCATATCAAAAAGGAAAACCCTGAATTCCCAACAAGGACCAAAGGTGTTGTAGAGAAGTGCACAATGTGTTATGAACGTCTTGCAGAAGGCCTTCAGCCTGCATGTGCCGAAGCCTCTAACGGCGCTATAATATTTGGTGATCTCGAAGACCCCAATTCAGAGGTCAGAAAGATAATTGGTTCAAAATACACCATCAAACGGAAGCCTACACTCGGGACGCAACCAAGTATTTATTATGTGATAGGAGGTAATGACAATGCTTGAAAAAGCTCTGACTGGAAGTAAAAGATATTGGATTTGGATGGCAATACTGCTCAGCATTATCAGTGTTGCGGTTATCGCCTATCTTCAGCAGTTTAAGACCGGCTTGGGAATAACAGGCATGAGCAGGGATGTTTCATGGGGACTGTACATAGGCCAGTTCACTTTTCTGGTCGGTGTTGCGGCCTCTGCTGTTATGCTCGTTATACCTTATTATCTGCATGATTTCAAAAAATTCGGCAAGATAGTCATCCTCGGAGAATTCCTTGCTGTTGCTTCAGTTGTCATGTGTATGCTGTTTATTTTTGTTGACATGGGGCAGCCTACAAGGATATTGAATGTCATGCTGCATCCTACACCAAATTCAGTCCTCTTTTGGGACAGTATGGTGCTCTCAGGTTATCTTGCGCTCAACATAGTAATCGGATGGACCACAATCGGCGCTGACCGTAAAGGTGTGAAACCACCGGATTGGGTAAAGCCTTTGATATATCTTTCTATCCCCTGGGCAGTTAGTATTCATACAGTCACAGCCTTTCTGTATGCAGGTCTTCCCGGAAGGCATTTCTGGCT